>JAYTUR010000160.1:0-2530 GCA_043744475.1 Saprospiraceae bacterium
CATTCAAAAGGCGATTTTTGAGCGCAGCGAAAAAGAGCTAGTAATATCTCCGACCTCACGTTATTTTTATACGCATAGCCATTGAGCAGATGATTTTCCATCATCTGCTCAATTTTTTTTAGAATAGAGCAATAGTATCACCCCCCTCAGTATTTTCGCTATTTTTGTCCCATTATTCACTTTCCATTTTAAAAAAATGCAGCCATTAGCAGAACGCATGCGTCCGCGAAGCCTTGACGAATACATCGGACAAAAACATTTGGTCGGCGAAAATGCTGTCTTACGCCGCACGGTTGAGTCTGACCGCGTGCCTTCGATGATATTGTGGGGACCGCCGGGCGTGGGCAAAACGACTTTGGCGAATATTATCGCAAGTGTTACAAAAAGGGCGTATTTCTCTCTGTCTGCCATCAATTCAGGGGTCAAAGACGTGCGCGAGACGATTGAAGAGGCTAAAAGGAGGCAGTTTTTTAATACCGCTAACCCTATTCTGTTTATTGATGAAATCCATCGTTTTTCAAAATCACAACAGGACTCCTTGCTTGGTGCTGTTGAAAAAGGCATCGTCACGCTCATCGGTGCGACGACTGAAAACCCGTCTTTTGAGGTCATTCCTGCCTTACTCTCTCGTTGTCAAGTCTATGTTTTGAAAGAATTGGAAAGTGATGATTTACTCGAATTGGTCAATCGAGCCTTGAAAACAGATGAAATTTTGCAAATAAAAAACATCGTTTTCAAGGAAACTGATGCTCTTTTATTGCTAAGTGGTGGCGATGCAAGGAAATTATTAAACATTGTAGAGTTGATTGCAGAATTTGCACCTGATAGGACTGTCAATACTGAGGGGGTCATAAATCAACCTTTTGAAGTTGATAATCAAATTGTTACAAATATTATTCAACAAAATATTGCTCGATATGACAAGTCAGGTGAGCAACACTACGACATCATTTCTGCTTTCATCAAATCCATGCGTGGCAGCGACCCCAATGCCGCCGTTTATTACCTTGCCCGTATGTTGGAAGGCGGTGAAGATGTGTTGTTTATTGCAAGGCGTATGATTATTTTGGCATCGGAAGATATCGGGTTGGCAAATCCCAATGCTTTGCTTTTGGCAACGACGACGGCACAAGCGGTGCATCAAATCGGTATGCCCGAAGCGCGTATTATATTGAGTCAATGCGCCATTTATTTAGCGACTTCGCCTAAAAGTAACTCTGCGTATGCTGCCATTGACGCAGCGATTGCCAAAGTACGGGCAACAGGCAATTTGAGTATTCCGCTTCAATTACGTAATGCACCTACCAATTTAATGAAGAAATTGGACTACGGAAAAGGCTATAAATATGCCCATGCTTACACAGGCAACTTTGTTGAACAAGAGTTTTTACCCGATGATATACGCGGTGAAAAATTTTTTGACCCCTCAGTAAATCCTGCTGAAACGCGGATTAGAGAGCAATTAAGGCAGCAATGGAAAGATAAATATGGATATTGAGGTTAAAACTTTACTTTTGATGCAAAATCACTAACTTTGTTAGACTTATAACAATAAAAATCAAGGCAATGATTAAAGGCATTTCGATAGAAAATTTTCGTGTTTTCCATAAAACTGAAATAAATGGGTTTGGGCTAGTAAATTTATTGGGTGGTAAGAACAATGTGGGTAAGACGTGTTTATTGGAGGCTTTGTATGCGTCTCTAAAAGCCAATCTTGATATAAGCGTCAATTTAAGACAGCAAAAATTACCTATACATGATAGTCAAAAAAACTTATTTTTTAATTCATATATTGATAAAGCAATTGAATTCAATATAAAAAATGAAAAATTTTATTATAATTCAAAGTTTGAATGGTCGAAAAATAAAAATTTAGAACCACAATTTCAAATTTTGGATTCCTATACTAAAAAAAATTCATCCGTTAAAGATATTTATGAGTTTTGGGAAAACAATAGAGTAAGCTTTATTCTTTCAAAAGACGAACAATATCCTGAAACTTTAAACCTAAGTGCCGAATTTGACAAAGTAGATATTGCAGGAGATAGCGCATTAATATTGAAAGCTGTCCAGATAATAGACCCCTCAGTATCGGAGATAAAAACGTATGCCACTTTTCCAGAAACATTGTTTTTGAGAAGAAAAGGTGAAAAAGCGGCTTTACCCATTACAAACTATGGTGACGCTTTGCAAAAAATAATGCGTTATATCTTAACCATTGTGAAATTGGACAGTGAACAAACTGGAGGTGATAAATTTTTACTCATTGATGAAATAGAAAATGGTTTACACCATACCGTACAGCAAGAGTTTTGGGATATGTTGTTCAAATTAGCTGTGGAATACAATATTCAAATCTTTGCTACAACACATAGTAGTGAACTAATTGAAGCGTTTGCAGAAGTTGCTCAAAAGCCTAAGTTTGTAGGTAGAGGTGTTCATTTTGAGTTGTTTAGACATTTTAAAACAAATGAGGTTGTTGCAAATCGCATTGATATTGAAAACTTGGAGTATAAACTTACCCATAATA
>JAYTUR010000161.1:0-2521 GCA_043744475.1 Saprospiraceae bacterium
TTTTTCGCTGCGCTCAAAATGCGCCCTTTGAAAGTTTTTTTAGGAGCGCGTGTGTTTTTAAAAGAAAAATTGAAAATTTTTCTTTTAAAAACACACGCACTCCGATAGATTTATTCTTGTACGCTTTTTGAGCGTAGCGAAAAACAGTGAGTCATCGCTCTTGTTGAAAATTTGTTATACACCCAAGTTTAAGTATAAAGAGAAATTTGGCTGTTTTTACTGAGGGGGGCTATCCCATTTTGGACATATACCAATTCAGTTCTTTTTCCATTTTTTTATAACTAAAAATATTCGTAATGGTCTTTTGTAAGCGAATGAAAGCCGTTTCGCTTTTGACGACATAATCGTAGGCGCGGTGGTGCATACAATTGATTGCGACCTCTATTTTATCTTGTGAAGACAACATGATGACTGGAATATCTGAATTATAACTTTTGATTTTATCCAAAGTCTCTAAGCCATTCATTGCGTTTTTGTTGATGCCGTCTAAATGATAATCCAAAATAATCACATCGGGTTTATCGGCTAAATGCTCTACACACAACTCCCCGGTTGCATAAGTTTGAATCTCAAAATCAGCGTGTTCGAGGAGTTCAATCTTGGATAGTTGTAGAAATAACGCGTCGTCATCTACTAAAAACAGTTTTATTTTGTCAATATTTTTCATCATTTACTATTTTGAAGTTTGCTAAGTTCTTCTGCTAATTCTGCGCAAGCTTGGACACAAATATTTTCAAGTTGTTCAACAAGTTCATGCATCGTGTCTTCTTGTTCTTGTATGCGTGCATATTCCACGACTTTTTTTGCCATGCTTTCAAAATCGGTATGAATCCCCATAATGGAAAAAGAAGGAATCATTTTATGCACAGAGGCGTGCAACATTGCCCAATTTCTTTCTTGAAAACTTTGTTTCATCGCTTGGATTAAGGGCGGTGTTTGTTCCAAATAAGCCGCAATCATTTCAGACATTAATACTGGATTTGATTTTGTCCGTTGCATCAGATATTCAAGATTCGTGCATCTTTGTTTTATCAATTGGGTTATTTCATTTTCTTTCGAGACATTTTTCAATGTCGGTTTTTTCACAAAGCTCACGATTTTGGAATAGAGCACCCGTTCATCAATGGGTTTTGCAATATAATCATTCATACCGACAGCTTTGCATTTTGCCAAATCAACGGTTGTCACATCAGCGGTTAGTGCGATGATGGGAATTTTAGATTTTAGGGTATTGCGGATGTATTCAGTGGCTTCAAAACCATTCATTTCAGGCATTTGCAAATCCATCAAAATAATATCATAATCTTTTGTTGCGCCGTGTGCGTCTTTTTGAGTGAGTTTCTCAATCGCTATTTTTCCATTCTCTGCAATATCTCGTTCAAAGCCAAAATCATCTAAAACGGTTTTCATGAGCAATTGATTGAGCGCCATATCTTCGACCACCAATACCTTTATATTTTTAAGATTATCGTCTATTTCCATTATTTCGGTAACTATTTCCGCTTTTTCATCTGTTTTTTGAAAACTTAAAGTGAAACTAAAAGTCGTCCCGACATCTATTGTACTTTTCACATGAACACGACCGCCTTGAGGTTCGACTAATTGTTTAACAATCGCCAACCCTAAACCCGTTCCCCCAAACAACCGCGAAGTTACGCTGGAAGCTTGATGAAAATTTTCAAAAATTTCATCCAGTTTATCTGCCGCAATGCCAATGCCTGTGTCCGTAATCGCAAATTCGATGTTGACTTGTTTGTCATCTTCTTCGAGTAGCGAAACGCTGAGGGTAATACTACCATTTGATGTAAATTTCACGGCATTACTCAATAGATTCATGATAATTTGGTGTAAACGCAAAGGGTCGCCAACCAATACTTTAGGGATTTTAGGGTCATATATTTTAATCAGTTCTAAATTCTTTTCTTGAATTTTGGTTTCAAACAAATGAATCATAGCAGAAATAGACAAAGCCAATTTGAAAGGTGTTTTTTCAAATGTCATTCTCCCTGCATCTACTTTAGCCAAATCAAGAATGTCATTTATCAAAACAATAAGGGCATCACCACTCATTTTGATAGCCGTCAGATACTCCATTTGTTTGGCGGATAACTCCGTCTTCAACATCACTTTTGTAAAACCAATAATAGCATTCATCGGCGTACGAATCTCATGACTCATATTGGATAGAAATTGCTGTTTTGATTTGACCGCAGATTCCGCAATTTGAGTGGCATCTTCAGCTTTGCTTTTTGCCTCTTGCGCAATACTGGTGGCTAATTCTGCAAATATTCTGGCTTCAATCAATTCTTTCTCAATTCTTTTTTGTTCAGTGACATCACGCGCCGCTGCGAAAACGCCCAAAACATTCCCCTTATCATCTTTATAAACAGACGCATTGTATAAGACATCTGTTAAAGTGCCATCATTGTGTTTGATTGTGAGTGGATAATCCGCGACAAAACCTTTTTCAAAGGCATGTTGATAACCCTCTTGCGCTTTTGACGGTTCTGTAAAGTAATTT
>JAYTUR010000162.1:0-9735 GCA_043744475.1 Saprospiraceae bacterium
GTGACCAAACAAAGGCTTTCAGTGAACAACAATCGCCGTATTTCCGTTGGGATGTGAAAATTGGTTATACACTCAATTCAACAAAAAGGCAGTTTACACAGCAGTTTTTCCTTGATTTTCAGAACGTTACGAATCATAAAAACATCTTTCAAGAACGTTATTCTGTTACTCAAAACAAGATTTATAAAGTATATCAAATTGGTTTCTTTCCTGATATTATGTGGCGGGTACAGTTTTAAAAATATGATTTTAAATCTTTTTCAACAATTTTACACACCCCTCAGTATTTTTGGGGAAAATTTCAAATAAAGAATGGCACATCAAAAATCATATCCGCTTGGCTTCGACGACAGTTGGTTTATTATCATAGGTATTCCAGTTATTGGTTTTTTGATGCCCCCCATTTTTTTTGCTAATCCAATCAGTTTGGCTCCTGAGTTTTGGCAAAAAGTGGCGGTTTCAATATTTTATACAACACTGTATTGGGTCACTTGTCGTTATTTTTTTATCAAAGCAAACATCAAATTTCCAGAATATCATCAAAATAAAAAGCGGTTGATATGGATTGGTAGCCTGTGTTTTACGTTCATTTTTACTTTTTGTAATGTCTTACATTTCTGTATAGAGCCTTATCTCGGTATTTATTTTCACAAAATCCCGACGGGCTTACAAATCAATGCTGCCAGTTTTACCGCTTTTGCTGTCATTGCTGGCATTTATGAAAGTATGCGATATTTTGTTTTGTGGAAAAAAACGAGCTTAGAAAAAGAGCAGTTGCAGCGTGAAAACCTGCAAAGCCAATTGGAAGGTTTGAAGAATCAAGTCAATCCACATTTTTTGTTCAATTCGCTCAATACATTGGTGCATTTGATTCCAGAAAATCCCGATTCGGCGGTCAAATTTGTTCAAAAGCTGTCAAAAGTCTATCGTTACATTCTCGAAATGCGCGACACTGCAACGACCCCCCTCAGTACAGAACTCGAATTTTTGAACGCTTACGTGTTTTTATTGAAAGAACGGTTTGGCGATAATTTGCATATTGACATTGATGATGAGGTCTGTAAAGATAGATTTATCGAAGACACAAACGGCATTCGCGAAAAGCATATTATCCCGCTTTCACTACAAATTTTGTTTGAAAATGCCATAAAACACAATGTTATTTCGACACAACACCCTTTGACAATTTCTGTTTCTATTGAAAATAATGAACATTTAATAATCAGAAACAATTTGCAGCGCAAAAATCAAGTGCAAGAAGGAACGGGGGTGGGTTTACAAAATATTCGCAATCGTTATCAACTTGTGAGTCAAAAAGATGTTGATATTATTGTCACCAAAGAATCTTTTATCGTTTCTTTGCCTTTGTTAAAAATTGAAAATCAATTGGTTATAAATTAAAATGCTTACCGACGTAGCCATTTTAAAACTTCGTCGTCGGTGGCATCGGAAAGCCTAAAACCATAAAATGAAAGTTTTAATCATTGAAGACGAACAGCCAGCGGCGCAACAATTAAAAAAAATGTTGACGCAAACCGACCCCTCAGTATCGGTCATCGAAATCATTGATTCTGTGGAGTCGTCGGTCAAGTGGTTGCAGACGTTTCCCGCGCCCGACGCTATTTTTATGGATATCCAAATTGCCGACGGTTTGAGTTTTGATATTTTTAACCACGTCAATGTTGCATCACCCGTCGTTTTCACCACCGCTTTTGACCAATATGCCATCAAAGCATTTAAGGTAAACGCTGTGGATTATTTGTTGAAACCGATAGACGAAGACGAATTAGGTGAGGTTTTGGATAAGTTGAAGAAAAAAAAGGCTGAACCATTGCCTTTTGATAATGGCTTGTTTTTAAAAAATCTCTTACAGGATTTTCCAAAAAAGGAGTATAAACAACGGTTTTTAATCAAAAATGGGCAAAATTTAACATCTATTGATGTGTCCGACATTGCTTATTTTTTTTCAGAAGATGGTCTCAATCAGTTTTATGTCTTTTCAAACAAAAAACACATTATTGAAAATACCTTAGATGAATTGGAGTCGTTTTTGAACCCGAAGGATTTTTTCCGCATCAACCGCAAATTAATCGTGAGCATCAAAGCGATTCAGAAAATTAGCCCCCATTTTAACAGCCGTTTGAAGCTATCTTTGACCCCTCAGTATAGAGACGAAATTTTAGTCGCCCGCGAGCGAGTTTCCGATTTTAAAGCATGGTTGGGCGGGTAGAATGTACGTTTAGGAAATTTTAAAAATTTCCTAAACGTTGATAAAAAACTAATAATCAATAACTTAGAATAATTAAACTTAAAAATCAATCATAAAATGGAAATTTTCATAGATAGATGGCTTTTCACATATTGGCAAATTGGAAAACGCTATTTTTTCATGGCAACAGTCATGTTTATTTTGTTTTACATTATTTTCAAAACGCCTATGTTGGGTCGTCGGATTCAACAGAAATTTCCTAAAAAAGGGGATTATTATCGTGACATTTTCTTTTCGCTGATTTCAATTGGCATTTTTGCCCTTGTCAGCGTTTGGACACTCATGATTTTACGCCCTTATACGAATATGTATAACAAGATATCGGATTATGGCACAGCCTATTACGCATTTACTTTTGTTTGGATGTTTTTTGTGCATGACGCTTATTTTTATTGGGCGCACCGCTTGATGCACCACCCCATGCTGTTCAAATGGGTGCATTTGACGCACCATAAGTCCAACAATCCATCACCGTGGACGGCGTATGCGTTTCATCCGTTGGAAGCTTTCATGGAAGCTTTTATTGTAACAATATTTGCATTTTCAATACCCGTTCACCAAACGGCGATTTTGTATTACATGATTTTTCAGATTGCTTACAATGTTTATGGGCATTTGGGTTATGAAATTTTGCCTGCCAATACAAACAAACATTGGTTTGGCAAATGGTTTAATACGTCTGTGGCACACAATATGCACCATAAATATTCAGTGAAAAACTATGGTTTGTGGACGACTATTTGGGACAGAATGTGCGGCACAATGCACCCACAATATGATGCTGTTTATGAAAAAACAACGGCTAAAAAGCATGAAATATATGCCGATTTAAAAGAAGTATCTGTTCAATAATACCTGATTGATGCTATATTTGCGGTGAAACTGCCTCCTTGGTTTTGATACTGAGGGGGCAGTTTTCAAATATTTAGAACGGTAAAACGACTATAAAGAATGAAACCTAAAAAATTAAAAATGTAGGCATTTGCCTTGATTTCAGATCAAAAACCATTCATTTTTTGAGACTTACAAACTTTTTCACGTATAAAAAGTTTAAAGTACAGCACATTTAGAAACATTATTTAGAAAATTTAAAACAAAAAAATATGTTTAATATAGGTTTTATGGTCATTGGCGGCATCGCCACATTGGTTGGGATGTTTATCAGCAGTCGGCTCAAATCGAAATTTGAACTGTATAGCCAACACGGTTTGCGCAATGGCTTGAGTGGTAAAGAAATAGCAGAAAGAATGTTGCGGTATTATGGCATTTATGACGTAAAAGTGCAGCTCTCACAAGGCTTTTTGACCGACCACTATAACCCATTGGATAAAACAGTGAATTTGAGCGAACCGGTTTACAATGCCCGCAGCATCTCCGCAGCAGCTGTTGCGGCTCACGAATGTGGTCATGCCGTGCAACACGCGGAAGCCTACGCGCCTTTGAAAATGCGTTCTGCCATCGTACCCATTGTGAAAGTCTCATCGGGCATTCAGCAATTTTTGTTGTTGGGGGCAGTTTTGACGTTGGGCAGTGGCTTAGGCAAAATGGTTTTGCTCATTACCCTTATCGTTTTTGGTGTTACGGCCTTGTTCAGCCTCATCACTTTGCCCGTCGAATTTGATGCCTCAAACCGTGCTTTGAAATGGCTCGAATCGTCAAATACAACCATGCCCGAAGAATTGGCGGGTGCAAAAGATGCGCTTTGGTGGGCGGCAATGACGTATGTTGCAGCAGCTTTGGCGGCTTTGGCTTCGTTTTTATACCTGCTTTGGGAATATAATCGGCGTTAAAAATGAATATAGGAAAGTGGATATTGGATAATTAGGCTGAATTTTTGAAGTTTTCAAAATCCCTCCCTCATTTTACTGAGGGGGGGATTTTTTTGCCAGTTAGTTCTACTTTGGCACTTTACAACTTTTTTTGGGACTACGCCCCGATGAAGAAAATCTGTTACAACTTGCTACCGAGGTTAAGCACCTACGGCGCAATCTATGCGTGGAATTTTTACGCCGTAGGTGCTTAACCTTGGTAGCAAAATCATCCGTCAATCCCTTTTTCGGGGCATAGCTCCATCACTATTTTAAAGTGCCAAAGTAGAATTAAACACTCTTTTCAAATCATTTGACATATCAGCAGCAAAATTCACCAACGTCTCCCTATCCAATCTCTCAAAAAACGGAATCTCTAACAACGTTTCCAAACCCGCATATTGGGCAATGAACTCTCGCGTTGTCGCTACTTTTTTACCGCTGAAAACCAATCCGAGAATCGGAATATTAGCCCCCCTCAGTATTTCGATGCTTAATAAAGTGTGGTTAATGCTACCCAAATAATCCTGCGTCACCAAAACCACAGGCAAATTCAGGTGTTTTATCAAATCCAGCACAACCAAACTGTCGGAAAGGGGCGACATAATGCCACCTGCGGTTTCCACAATCAGCCCATTTTCGGTTGAGGGCAATACTAATCCGTCCAAAAATATCTCCGTTCCATCAATTTTCGCCGCGGCATGAGGCGACATCGGTTCTGTCAAGCGGTAGGTTTCAGGATGAATTTTACTGAGGGGGGTGCTGATATGATTTTTAATAAAAATACTATCTGACGCATCGAGGTCGCCCGCTTGTACGGGTTTCCAATAATCGTAGCCCAATGCCTCCGTCAAGATAGCAGAACAGACCGTTTTTCCGATGCCTGTGTGGATGCCGACGATAATAAAGTTCATAAAGAAAAAGATTTTAACGCTTCAAACAATTGGTCAATTTGAACGAAAGTGTGCGTACTGTGCAGACAAATACGAATACGTTCCGCCCCTTTTGGCACTGTTGGGGATAAAATGGCTTTGGCAAAAATACCTTTTTGAAAAAGATGCTGCGCCAAGGAAACCACTTCTTGATTGTTGGGCAAACCGATACCCTGAATAGGCGACGAAGGATTTAGGATAAAATGACTTTTTGAACTGATACATGACGAAGATTTTTTTATAAAATATTCAATTAATTCAAATAATTTGGTTCTATCCGCTTGTGGTAACAAATCGTAAGCGTGCTGAATATGCTGATACGTCTGTGGCGGCAACGCAGTGGTAAAGATAAACGAACGCGCATGATTTATCAAAAATTGCCGCAACAAATCACTCCCCACAACAGCTGCACCGTGTACGCCCAACGCTTTGCCAAAGGTATGCACCCGCGCCCAAACAGCCGATTCTAAGCCTAATTGTGTGACAATCCCTTCACCTTTTGCGCCAAAAACGCCTGTTGCGTGTGCTTCGTCAACTATTAAAGCCGCATTATATTTTTGACAAATTTCTGCAATTGCTTTCAAAGGCGCAAAATCACCATCCATCGAATAGAGCGATTCGATAGCAACGCATTTTTTAGCCCCCTCAGTTGCTTCATCCTTCGCAATGACGTTTTCAAGCTTTTGAACTAAATCATTTACATCATTATGTTTGAACTTAACACGTTGCGCCAAACTCATGCGCATACCGTCGTGAACACTGGCATGGATATATTCGTCGTAAATAAAGAGGCTATTTTTATCGCCAATACTTGAAAACAAACCCACATTCGCCATATAACCTGTGTTAAAAATCAAGGCGGCTTCGGCGTTGTGGAAAGTAGCAATGAGCGTTTCTGTCTGTTCGGCAAGGCGTGAATTACCTGAAATAAGGCGAGAACCTTTGCTGCCATGCGCTGTTTTTGGGGCAATAGCAACAGCATCGAATGAAGGGTTTTGGGCAAAGCCCAAATAATCATTTGAAGAGAAGTCTATCAAACCGTCGGTCAAAAGCAGCTTACGTTCCAAACCCGCAGCGCGTCTTTTTTCCAAAGATTCTTGAAGAAAATTATCGAAAAGGTGAGTATGACTCATTGTTTAGTAAATGTTTAGGGACTTACGTTAGGGAAATTTTAAAAATTTCCCTAACGTGTACTTTCGTACGTCCCCCCTCAGTATCTGAGCCTCCGTTTAAGCAAAAACTTCTGTTTCTACCTTTTTTTCCACATCTTTAAAAGGCGCGCGCGGCGTTAAACCCAACGTTTTGAACATCTTCATATCGTCATCAATACTTGGATTGGGCGTTGTCAAAAGCTTTTCACCTGCAAAAATCGAGTTTGCACCTGCCATAAAGCACATCGCTTGTTCAGCAAGACTCATCTCGTTACGCCCAGCCGACAAACGCACAACGCTTTTAGGCATAATAATACGTGCCGTCGCAATCATACGCAACATCTCGTCAATGCCAACCCGCTTTTGATTTTCGAGCGGCGTACCTTTCACGGCGACTAAGGCATTAATCGGCACGGAATCGGGATGTGTCGGTAAAGTTGACAAAGTATGCAACATTTTGATACGGTCTTCATCCGTCTCACCTAAGCCGATGATGCCACCGCTACACACCGTTAGTTGCGCTTTGCGAGCGTTATCTATGGTGTTCAAACGGTCATCAAATGTGCGGGTAGAGATGATTTTATCGTAATATTCTGCCGATGTATCAATATTGTGGTTGTAAGCAAAACAGCCCGCTTCTTTGAGTTTTTGCGCTTGTTCGTAGGTCAACATGCCTAAAGTGCAGCAAACCTCCATGCCTAAATCATTGACGGCTTCCACCATTTGCAAGACGCGGTCGAAGTCACGATTGTCACGCACCTCGCGCCACGACGCACCCATACAAACCCGCGACGCACCATGTGCTTTGGCATTTTCTGCTAAGAAAACGACCTTTTCTAAGGGCATTAAGGCATGAACGTCCACCTCCGTACTGTACCGCGCCGCTTGTGGGCAATACGAACAGTCTTCGGGGCAACCGCCTGTTTTGATGGAAATGAGATTGCTGATTTGTACCTCGCTGTAAGCGGCGTTTTCGCGATGAACGGTCGCCGCATCATACACTAAATTGAGGAGAGGACGGTAGTAAATGTCCTTGATTTCTTCGATTGTCCAATTGTTCTTTATTGTCATAAACTTATCGGGTGTAAAGATTTAGCGGCGAAATTATTACTTTTGCGGACTTTTTTAAAATTAACAATCAATTTTAAATCAAACAATTTAAAAAATGACAAGACAAAAAATCGTTGCGGGTAATTGGAAAATGAATAAAACACACGCTGAAGCGGTGAGTTTGGCTCAAGCCTTAACCGAAAAATCGCTGCCAGCAGATGTAACAATTATCGTTTGCACCCCCTCAGTATTTTGCGCCGAAGTGGGCAAAATTGTAGCAAATCACCCGACTTTGAATGTCGGTGCTCAAAATTGTCACCACGAAGAAAGCGGTGCATACACAGGCGAAGTTTCAGCTTCTATGTTGCAAAGCATTGGTGTTCAATATGTTATCATTGGTCACTCTGAACGTCGTGAATATCAAAAAGAGAAAAGTGCAGTTTTGGTTAAAAAAATTGACCTCTTGCTCGCAAAAGGTATGAAGCCGATTTACTGCTGTGGCGAACCACTTAAAATTCGTGAAAAAGGAACGCACATCCGCCATGTTGCGAAACAAATCAAAGACGAGTTGTTTCACCTCGACAAAGAAGCTATTGCGAACATTGTTATCGCTTACGAACCGATTTGGGCAATTGGCACGGGCTTAACAGCTTCGCCCGAACAAGCGCAGGAGATGCACAACGAAATTCGCAAAACAATTCAAAGAAAATACGGCAAAAGAGTGGCAGACAAAACGTCTATCCTCTACGGTGGTAGTGCCAATGCGGGCAATGCTAAAACCCTATTTTCGCAACCTGATGTGGACGGTGGCTTAATCGGCGGCGCATCATTGAAAGCAGATGACTTTGCGGTTATTTGCAATGCGTATTAGTTATTACGCTAATAATTTGCGTCAAGTTTAAAATATTGAAAATCAATTATTTATTTTAAAATCATCATTAGCGTTTATCTCAACAGGCTGCTTATATCAATAAATAACATATAAAATATGTTGGACACTATTATCTCTTGGGTTAAACGGAAAATACTCCGTGACTCGCGGGAAAAATGGAATTATCAATACGCCAAAAGGCAATGGGACGGCTTAAAAGAAGACTCTGAACGAGACAGACAAGAAGTGGTAAAAGCCCTGTTTATCAAATATGCCAATGGCGGTAGTCTCTTGGAAATTGGCGCAGGAGACGGTATTTTACCTGAATTAATCTTCCAAAAAAAACATTATTCAACTTATTTAGGGGTTGATGTCGCTGATGAAGTCATGGCAAAAGCGAATCAACGTATTGGCGATGACCGCCATCGTTTTGTGTTTGGCGATATGGATGATTGGCAAATCAAAGGAAAATTTGACGTGATTTTGTTCAACGAATGTATCTACTACGCTAAAAATTTTGATAAAACATGGACAGAGACTTTGAAGAGCTTAAATGATGAGGGTATTTTCATTGTAAGCGTACACGAGTACAAAGGTAGCCCTCAGATTTGGGCTTCTTTTGACCGATATTTCACCGTTTTGGAAGAAAAACTTGTCCAAAATGAGTTGTCAAAATGGATGGTGAAAGTTGCAAAGCCGAAATAGTTACTGGTTATTGGTCAATTGGTTACTGGTCAATTGAGCAGTAACCAATAACTATTTTTATCTTTTTTGATACCAATCAGAAGAAGCAACTTGCGGCACAACCAATTGCTTTTTATGCGCTAAAAACAGCTTAACCGCTAAAGTTGCAGCAATTTCTGCCTCATCTGCATTTTCCAATTTGTCAGGCGTAAAGTAATGTTTGACAAAATGCGTATCAAATTGTCCTGTAATAAATGCTTCGTGTTGTAGTACAAATTTGCCGAAAGGCAGCGTTGTTGCAACACCTTCAATCTCAAAATTGTCAATCGCATCTATCAACCGGCGGCTTGCCTCTTCGCGTGTTTCGCCCCATGCGATGAGTTTTGCGAGCATCGGGTCGTAATAGATTGGGACTTCCATGCCTTCCTCAATCCCATCATCAACGCGAACGTGTTCCATACTGAGGGGGGGGCGATAAGTTGTCAACAAACCCACAGATGGTAAAAAATTCTCGCGAGGGTCTTCGGCACACACCCGCAACTCGATGGCATGACCGTTTATTTTCAAATCTTCTTGTGAAAACGCCAATTTTTCACCCCTTGCGACGCGTATTTGTTGCTCCACTAAGTCCAAACCCGTAATCCATTCCGAAACAGGATGCTCGACTTGAAGGCGGGTATTCATTTCTAAAAAATAATAATTGAGGTTTTCGTCCACTAAAAACTCAATCGTTCCTGCGCCTGAATAGTTGCTGGCTTTGGCAACTTTTACGGCATCCTCACCCATCGCTTTGCGGATTTCGGGGGTCAAACAGCTTGACGGCGCTTCTTCGATGAGTTTTTGATGCCGCCGTTGAATAGAACATTCCCGCTCAAACAAATAAACGGTATTACCGTAATTGTCTGCTAAAATTTGAATCTCAATATGACGGGGCGAACCTACATATTTTTCAATAAAAACAGCCCCATCG
>JAYTUR010000163.1:0-9715 GCA_043744475.1 Saprospiraceae bacterium
GATTGAGCATTTTGCTTACTTGTTCGAAGGCTGTCCAATTGATGCAATAGCAAGACTTCGCGCTTTCCAATGTGCCGTCAATCAAACCTACTTCTTTTAATTCTTTTAAATGCTGTGACACCGTGCTTTGCGCCAAAGGTAAAACCTCAACGATTTCACCGCAAATGCAACTTTGACGGGTTGCCACTTCTTTTAAGATGGCCACGCGGGCTGGATGACTGATGGCTTTTGCAAATGCCGCTATGGCTATCTCATCATCCTTAAATTCTGCTTTTTTACTAAATGCCATTGTCTATCTGTTTTAAATTATATCGTAAATATACGATAGGTTTTTCTATAATCGCAAATTTACGATGAATTATTTTTGAATTATTTTTCTGATATGGTTGATGTGAAGCAAAATTTCGCTTCTTTGCAGAACGTTATGCTGTATTAAACTGATAATGAACCGTCTAAAAACCTTAATATTCATGTTGTTTATTCAAAAAAAGGACATAAAAACGTATTTAAACTCAATTTTTCAAGCAATAAAGAAAATTGAAAAATTAAACTACCACATTGTTCTATTTGTATTGCTGTTGGTAGCCCCCCTCAGTATATCGGCACAAAAAAAGAAGGAGAATTCTTTCCGCGACAGCAAAATGGGCGAAGAAGCTATGGCACTCCACATCTCTGGATTTGCACCTTTGGGTTACGTAGGCGGTAAATTGGGCGTAGATATTCCAATCAAAATCATAGAGAAACGGGGTTTCAAAGGTTTTAGTGCAGGTCGAAACTTTATAGAGTGGTATCTTACCCCAGAAATAGGTATGATACACCGCGCACAAGACTTTGAAATCTTTACTGCAACAGTTGAATTGACTTATCGCAGACTTAGCGGTGTCAATGGTTGGTTCTGGCAAGTCACACCGATTGGAGTGGGCGGCAGTTATGTTATTCCGCCTTTCGGAACAGACATTGCTGCGCCGTCAAGCGGTACAACGAGCCACCCTTTGGTGGAAAGAAAATGGTATGTGACCCCCTCAGTATCTATTGGCTTGGGACGTGATTTCGCATTGGCTAAAGGGCGACGCACAGGCTTGCCTTTGGTAATTTACGGAAAGGTAGGTATCGGCTCGATGTTGCCTTACAAAACGTTTGGTTTCCTTGTGCCAACTGCGGAGTTGGGTATTGGTTATCGGTTTTCTGGTTTGGCGATTGCAACACGGCAGGTTCGACGCAGTTAAACTATAAACACCATTCCAAAAGTTTTAAAACTTTTGGAATGGTTGTACTTTATCATCTAAATATTCAGAAACGCATGAAAATATTCTTAAAATCCATTCTTGTAGTCACCATCTTATTCAGCATCATTTTAGGTTATGTCCACGAAGTGCCTTATTTTTCAAATACATTTGGTATTTTGTATCTTTTTTTCCGTTTCCTTTTTTTAGGTATAGCTGTTGGCGGCATCATCGGTTGGCGTTTGAGCAAAAATGCAGAAGATAAAAGCGACCGTGTACCCATTATAGCTTTCAGTGTGGTGGCTGGTATGGTCATTTTTCCATTGTTGGGCATCAGTTCCAATCATTTTTTTGCCAAAGATGCCCCCCTCAGTATAAAAGTCCTTTTTCAAAAAGAAGAACCTTTAAGAACCAGTCGTTTTGGTGTTGCTAAAAATACCACAGTTACAGTTGATGCTTTTTATCTTTATTTTCTCAAAGATGGAGACCTGAATAGAATCCGCAGTAAAACCCAAAGTTTCCGCAATATCGAAGCTGGACAGGAAATAGAACTACCCGTCAAAAAAGGTTTTTGGGGTTTTACCTATGTTGACATTCTTTGAAATAGGAATGATGAAATAGGAAATATAAAATTGGTTGTTTGAAATTTGAATAATAAATGATGAAATTGCTACATTCGCATCAATCATTAATATTTCTTACTTCATCATTCATACTTCATACTTAGACAGTTATGACCATCTTACACATAAGTGCAGAATGTTATCCCGCAGCCAAAGCAGGCGGATTAGGCGACGTGGTTGGTGCATTACCAAAATACTTAAACAATGCGGGTGTCGAAACAGCCGTCATTATGCCCAAACATCGGACAAAGTGGCTCTTGAATCAAGAATTTGAACCCTTGATGAGTGGCTCGGTGCGTATAGGTTGGAATTGGCAGCCTTATAGTATCGAAAAATGTTTGAATGATACCTTAGGTTATGATTTATATGTCGTCAATGCGCCCCAATATTACGATCGGTCGGGCATATATACCGATGCGGCGGGCGTAGGATTTAAAGATGAAGTCCAAAGGTCGTTATTGTTTCAACAAGCTGTCATACATTGGGTCATGGGTATGGCAGAGAAACCCAAAGTTTTGCATTGTCACGACCATCATACCGGTTTGTTGCCCTTTATGATTCAATTTTGTCCCGAATATGAGTCCTTAGCAGCTATAAAGACGGTGTTTACAATCCACAACGGGCAATATCAAGGCGCATTCAGTTGGCGCGACAACCAATTGATGCCTCTATATCGCGGAGAAGCCAATGGTTTACTGGATTGGGAAAACACCATAAACCCCATGGCATCAGCCATAAAATGTGCTTGGCGATTCTCAACCGTCTCACTTGGTTATCTCGAAGAATTAAAAGCGAATAGCGGTGGCTTAGAATGGCTTATCAACAATGAAGCGCATAAAGCGGCGGGTATATTAAATGGTATAGACGCACAAGTTTGGGATCCCGCCACTGACCCGATGGTTTCCTACAATTTAATTGGTGATGCCGTTGATGAATTTAAAGATAAAAACAGAGAAGCCCTGATTCGCATGTTTAATGTCACACCTGAATTTCCAATAATTACTTTCATCGGTCGTGCAGTGGGTGAAAAAGGGGCAGATATGCTGCCTGCATTGTATGAACGTTATCTCGCCATGGGTGGAGGTGCTAATTTTCTTTTCTTAGGCACAGGTGACCCCTCAGTAACAGACGCTTTGATTCGCTTGGCGATGAAATACCCAAGACAAATGGGCGTGATGGTGGATTATAATGAAGCCGTGTCCCACAAATTGTATGCAGGGTCAGACTTTCTCATCATGCCGTCACGCGTAGAGCCGTGTGGTTTAAACCAAATGTACTCCTTGCGTTATGGTACAGTGCCAATCGTGCGCGCCACCGGCGGCTTGCGAGATACTGTGACGGACATTTCTGCACCCACAGGTGGTTCGGGTATCCGTTTCGACAACTTTAATATTGATGAAGCGATGACGGCTCTCCACAGGTCTATGCGTCTTTGGTGGGACGATAAAAGAGGTTTTATGACCTTGCGCCGCAACATCATGCAAATTGATAATTCTTGGGAATACGCCACAGGTCAATACATCAAACTCTATGAGTTAGATGCTAAAGTTTAAGATTATTCGTCAAAAGTTCATAAATAATGTGTGCTAACGATAGGGAAACTGTAAGGTTTCCCTATTTTTTTTCATATAAAGCAAGGATATGTCTAAATATAGGGCTTCACTTTTCTAATATTAAAAGACAAATCACTGATGAAGCACATCAAAAGTTAGATGTTGCACTTCAATTTACAGATTAGCCAAAGCAAAAAATAAATATTACACAATGCTTGACTGATAAAGCGTATTCCGAAAAAAATAGAACACCACAACATCTCTATATACTGATTTAGAAAAAAATTAGAGCATAACAAAATTAAAATATTTTAATACAAAAAATAAATATCGCACATTCATTTACACATAAACCGTAACAAAAAAAAATTAGATAACCTGTCAAAATAAAATGTCCAATATTGATTTTGATTATGTTATTGTTTACACATCACAAAAGGCATAACAAAAAACATATAGAGCATAACACGTATCGAATGTTTTGAAAATATCCGATACGTGTTCTTGACAATTTGCCCACAAAACACCTTATTTTACTGAGGGGGGTATTTCAAACAAAAAGGTCGCACTGGATAACCATCCAAAGCGACCTTTTTATCCGATGATACACTTCCACATCATTATAAAGTCCTTGATTATTCATCAAAAAGAAAAAGAAAAGCGATACAAAGTGCTCAAAACATCAAGCTGCGACAGTTTTTTTAACATTCACCGCATTAGGTCCTTTACGTCCGTCAATGACATCAAAAGAAACCGTATCTTCTTGTGCAACTTTATCCACTAAGCCAGAGATGTGAACAAATATATCATCTTGTGTCTCATCATCTACGATGAATCCGAATCCTTTTGATTCGTTGAAATATTTTATTTTTCCTGTTTTCATACGTCATAATTTTGTTTAAAAATACTCGGCATTATTGCCTAACTGTAAAGTTAATATTTTATTTTTAAAAATTTTAGCCTTTTAATGAAAATAAGACCTAAATATTATGCATTTCAAGCAATATTGAAATAAAAGACTTAAGTATAAATAAAAATATAAAAGCCGTCGCAGTTAAAATCTACGACGGCTTTCATTCATTTAAACATTCGACAATAAAATATAATCAAACGGTTTTAAAGCCAAAGGCATATCCTCTGTTATCTTTTGAGCTTTATTTGTAAAGGCATTTTTGTAATGTCCCTCCGCTATACCCCCCCTCAGTACACAAGGTACTTTTTGGTCAGTTAGATTGAAAATACCGACAAAAGCATCACCGTCTTTTTCACGGATAAATGCATACACTTTATCATCGGCACCGGTTTCGATTTTACGCAACACACCACCACTTTGTCCATTCCACAAAGCTTTATTCCGATGTTTCAAATCAATTAAGGTTTTGAAGAAGTCGGCACGTGAAGGTCCCGTCCAATCAATCTCATCTTTGTTGAAGAACCACAAACGTTTGTCAAGGCTTACCTCTTGACCGCTATAAATCATGCCCATGCCTTCAATGCAAAAGGTCAAAGCGGTGTAGCAATCTGCACCTTCCCCAAAAAGTTCTTGTTCAGTGCCATTCCAGGTGTTTTCGTCGTGATTTTGGGTATAATTCAGCTGCCAACCCCGCGTACCGAACTGTTGTTTTACCTTTTCTGTCCAATCGTACAACGCAGAAGCTAGTAAGTCGCCTTTGACTATCTTCTTCAAAACAATAGATGTTTCCCAACCATAATTGGTATTGAAACAGATTTTGAAATGTTGCTCCCCTTTTGTCTCATCTTCCGAAAGCATATACACAGGACGTATTTTCTCAAGGCGCGGACGCAAATCGTTCCAAAAAGAATTGGGTACTTCACCCGCCACGTCTTCTCGGAAACCGTCAACATCGAATTCGCGCATCCAAAACTCGTGGGCTTGAATGACATTTTCACGCATTCTTTTGTTCGAGTAGTCTAATTGCGCCACATCATCCCAACCCCAAGACTCACCATTCTCCTCTTTTACTGGAGAGATGATATTGCCCGTCGCATCTTTCCTAAACCATTCGGGATGACGCAACATCCAACGCGAATCCCAGCCCGTGTGATTGGGTACAAAGTCAAGGATAACCTTAATACCCAAACCGTGCAGCTTTTTTACTAGATTTCTAAAGTCCTCAGGCTTACCGTAACGCGGATTAACAGAAAAGAAATCATAAACAGCGTAATGACTACCCAGAGATTCAGTATCAGCTTCTGGATGAGACTTTTTATTTGTTTCGCACAACGGATAAATCGGCATAAACCACACGATGTCAACATTTAAAGCCGCAATGCGATCCACATGTTCTGCAAAGGCATTGAAAGTGCCCTCAGGTGTAAATTGACGAACATTGACTTGATAAATAACAGCGTTTTTGGCCCAATCAGGTGTTGAAAGCGTTTTTTCATCATAAATAGGTGCAATGGCATCCAGACGTTTCTGCTCTTCTTCTTGAAGCGTTAACATCATATTGCGGACAATGAGCACAATAAGCAAGAGTGCTATAAGCGTAGTTACTATTAAGGTGGTTGTCATAAAGCAGATTTCAGTCTAAATTTTGATTTTTCTAATTAAGAAAGCGCAAATTTCCAACGATTTCAAAGGAATACAAAATTTTAGGTCAGATTTTCAAGAAAAGAGTTTTGGCATTTTACGACATCTAAAAGGTTTTGTAAAAGTTTTACCCATTATACCCCCCTCAGTATTTAGAACATTTTTTCTTTATTTTAGGTAAATCCCAAATATTATAAGCCATTTTTTATTTTTATGCCCCCTAATTTTTCTAAAACTGTACTTTTGCACGTTTCTCGAAACGACATGCTCAAATATATGGTTTCACTTGTTACTTAACTAATTGATTATTAATGAAAAACACTTATTTTGACTTAGTGGATCAAACCTTCGATTTTCCACAGGACGAATTCACTTTGCAAGATAACTGCCTGCAATTTCACGGCATAGACTTGTACGCGCTCATAAAAAAATACGGTTCACCTTTAAAAATTACCTATCTCCCAAAAATTAGTCAACAGATTCAAGCAGCTAAAAAATATTTTAATGATGCAATTGATGACCTCAATTATAATGGTGAATATTTTTATTGCTACTGCACCAAAAGCTCACATTTTCGCTTTGTATTAGATGAAGTTTTGAAAAACAATGTGCAAATCGAAACGTCTTCCGCCTTTGATATTGACTTGATAATCAAGCTTTTTAAAGACAAAAAGATTAATAAAGATAAAATTATCGTATGTAATGGCTTCAAAAATGATGTCTATATTCGTAAAATCGCTTTTCTTATCAACAGTTTAGGCTTTACGAATGTCATCCCTGTGTGCGACAACCGCGATGAATTAGATGCTTTGGATTCGCACATCGTTAAGTCTTTCAATATCGGTATTCGCGTGGCGACGGAAGAAGAACCGAATTTTCAGTTTTATACCTCGCGTTTGGGCATTCGTCATTCGCGCATTGTCAATTTTGTGAAAGATAAAATATTGACAAACCCGAAGTTCAAACTAAAAATGCTGCACTTCTTTGTGGATACGGGTATCAAAGACACGACTTACTATTGGTCAGAATTGCGCAAAGCCTTGAAAATGTATTGCAATTTGAAGCATTATTGTCCTGATTTGAACGCCATAAACATCGGTGGCGGTTTGCCGATTGCCAACTCTTTGAATTTTGAATACGATTATGCCTACATGATTCGTGAAATTGTCAGCAATGTCAAAGCCTATTGCGATGATGAACAAGTGGCTTCGCCTGATATTTATACAGAGTTTGGCAAATATACAGTCGGCGAAAGTGGTGCGACAATTTTAGGCGTTATTGGACAAAAACAACAAAACGATTCGGAATTGTGGTACATGGTTGACAATTCATTGATTACCACCATTCCCGATGCGTGGGCGATAAATGAACGTTATATCATGTTGCCCATCAATCATTGGAACAAAGAATACACCCGCGTCAACATTGGCGGCTTAAGTTGTGACAACGCCGATTATTATAACTCCGAAGCGCATCTTAACATGGTGTATTTGCCTAAATTCTCTAAAAATGAAGACCCGCTTTGCGTTGGTTTTTTCCATACGGGTGCTTATCAAGACGCATTAAGTGGTTATGGTGGTGTAAAACACTGTTTGTTGCCTTCTCCAAAGCGTATTTTAGTTGATAAAGATGAAAATGGCAATTTTGTGGATTGGATGGAAGCCGAAGAACAAGATGCGGAGGCAATGTTGAAGCTGTTAGGGTATTGACAATTAAGCATAAAAAAAGTCGTCGAAGTTTTAAAACAGTTTCTAAAACTTCGACGACTTTTTTTATAACTATACTGAGGGGGCAAATGAACTTCGTGAAGATGACAATGAACTGAGTGTAAAGAATTTTTTATAAAAAAGGCAAAAACTACTCTACTACAACCTTTAGCATCCTCCTCGTTTTGCCCACATAAATGTTAAACAAGTAAATACCTTTCGATAATGAACTGATATTCAAAGTAGTTGTAGAAAAAGCTACATCACCTTTGATATTTTGCTCAAAAACCTGCCTGCCCAAAGCGTCATAACCTTTAATGTGTATGCTTTCTGCTGAATTTAATTGCGTTGTCAACGTCAATTTACCATTTGACACAGGATTCGGCGACAATAATACCGTTCCAATATCCTTCAAATCTTGAGACGACACAGCACGACACGCATTGACAATGGCCGACAAACGCGTCCGCAAAGCAGGTAAACGATTGAACGTTGAATCTCCAGGGCAGTCGGTTGCACAACCGCTTCTATGACCATTCACAACAGGAATAGCCCCCAAATCACTGAGGGGTTTTAAATCCGTTGGATTGATATTAGATTCTACCGCTTTCCAAGCAAAGATACGTTCTAAGGTTTTCCATGCTGTATCTGTTGGCGCAACGGTCATATAGTTGCCCATCATGCACACGCCCATTGTGTTGTTGTTTTTTGCACAATAATGCGCGCCAACGACATTATTGCCACCACCACGACCATAGAAAAGCGTCCCATCAGGTGCAATCAGATAATTGTAACCGACATCTGACCAACCGTTGGTATTGACATGATAATCGAAAATAGACCTAACGGTCGCACCCCAATTGGTTGATGTGTTGGCTCCATCACTGTGATGTACAATAAGATGCGTTACGGGTGAAAAAGTGGGCGTATTTTTATATTGAGTACTGTTTTTCAAACCCAAACTTGAACCCCAAACTTCTCGAGATATGGAGAAGGGTAAGTCACAAGCACTTTCGGGCACAAATGAAGCAGATTTCACAAGCTGCGCATTCGTCGGGTTAAAAAGACGTATGGCAATGCTGTTCAATTTATCTAACCCCCGTTTTTGTATTTTACAAATGACTTGAAGATGATTGATAGATTTGTCCAAATACACTAATTCACTCACAAAAACCTGTGAAGGGTCAGCGTCAGATTCGTGAAAATGATGTAATTGTAGATAATTAACTCGATTTTTATCTTTATCACTGGCATTTAGGTTTAAAACCAACGACTCATCTAAACGATTGCCTTCAAGACGTACCGAAGCGGCAATAAAAGGGGCATCTGTAAAACTTAAATTGCCAATATTGACCGTTAAAACATCAAAGTTTTCCGTAGAAGTCAGATTGATTTTTTTCAAATCTTCTTGATTTTTTAAATCAAACGTGTAAGTCATGCCGTCTTGTGCTTTTATGCTTTGGCACAAGAATAGACCTAAACACAGGGAAAGGATTGGTTTCATGAAAAATAGGTGTATTTTTTAGTATTTTTAAAATTTATGATTGTATAAAACATTTCAAACCTAAATGCCAAAAAGTTTGTATTGTTTTGATGTGTAAAATTACAATCAAAATTTTGATAAAAACAGAATATAACGTGAGTTCGGAGATATTACTGGCTCTTTTTCGCTGCGCGCAAAAATCGCCTTTTGAATGGTTGTTTAAGGGTTGAGCTTATTTTTGATAGAAAAATTTCCAATTTTTCTATCAAAATAAGCTCAACCCAATAGATTTCTTACTCGTACGCCTTTCGAGCCAAGCGAGAAACAGGGCGTGATTGTATCTCCGAACTCACGTTAATATAGTATATCAAAATCATGGCGTAGCCACAAAATTAGCCCAATAGAATCATTCTAAAAATTTATAAAATGCATTACTGAGGGGTATCTGAGACTCAGTTTACAACAGGATGGGTCACGCTGATATTAAAACAACGCTGCGTTATTTACACGTCAGTCATCAAAGCTTCAAAAAAACAATAAGCTCTCTGGATAAAATGTAAAAATGAGTGCCTA
>JAYTUR010000164.1:0-2500 GCA_043744475.1 Saprospiraceae bacterium
GCATAAAACAGGCATTCCTGTAGGACATACGCTTCATGGTTTGGGGTGTTTGGCTCATGACGATGCTTTGAATGCAGGTATGCTCGGTATGCACGGCAATTATGGTGCAAATATCAAATGCAACGAATGTGATGTACTAATTGCCATCGGTATGCGTTTCGATGACCGCGTAACAGGCGATTTATCCCGATTTGGGACACAAGCAAAAGTCATTCATATTGAGATTGACCCCGCCGAAATCAATAAAAATGTACCTACAACTGTAGCCATAAACAGCGATGCTAAACGGGCTTTGGAAATGCTTTTATTTTTGGTCAACGAAAGAAAACATGATGAATGGCTTGCCGAATTTCGGGCTTGTGACCAAAAAGAGTATGAAAAAGTTATTGCAACTGCCTTAAATACTGAGGGGGGGGAAGAAATCCGTATGGGTCAAGTTGTCCGTGAAGTCAGTCGTCAAACGAATGGCGAGGCTTTGGTTGTTGCCGATGTTGGTCAACACCAAATGTATGCTGCTCGGTATTATGAGTGGAAACACATCAATCAATGGGTCAATTCAGGCGGTGCGGGCACGATGGGTTTTGCGTTGCCAGCGGCTTTGGGGACAAAATTAGCTTTTCCAGAAAAAGAAGTCGTGGCGTTCATCGGCGATGGTGGTTTTCAAATGACTTTGCAAGAATTGGGCTGTTTTTCACAATGGGATGTCCGTGCAAAAATTGTTATCCTTGACAATCAATTCCTCGGCATGGTGCGTCAAT
This sequence comes from Saprospiraceae bacterium, assembly GCA_043744475.1. GTDB lineage: Bacteria > Bacteroidota > Bacteroidia > Chitinophagales > Saprospiraceae > JAAFJT01. Next base: position 759 of record JAYTUR010000164.1, read on the forward strand.
GGCAACAATTGTTTTTTGAAAAACGCTATTCGTCAGTTGAATTGAAAAACCCAAATTTCTGTATGATTGCCGAAGGTTTTGGCATAAAAGCGAAAAAAATTACAAAAACATCAGAACTAAAAGCCGCCGTAGCTGAAATGTTGGCTTATGAAGGTCCTTTTTTGCTGCATGTGATGGTCGAAAAAGAAGAAAATGTATTTCCAATGGTGCCTGCGGGTGCGAGCGTTAGCGAAATCGTATTAGAATAATACTGACACGAATTTCACGAATTTCACGAATTAATCAAATTTAATTAAAATCAAGATTTTTATAATTCGTGTCATTCGTGAAATTAGTGTCTTAATCAAAAAATAACAATGGTTAAGCAATATACATTATCGGTTTTTACCGAAAATAAAGCGGGTCTTTTGATGCGTGTTGTCATGGTCTTCACCCGTCGCCACATCAATATTGAGTCCTTGACGACTTCGCAGTCGTCCATTGAAGGCATTTTCCGTTTTACAATTGTCGTTAATGTCACGGAAGAACAAGTCAAAAAACTCGTTCAGCAATTGGACAAACAAGTAGATGTCTTAAAGGCATTTTACTATGAAGATCAAGATATTATCAATCAAGAAATTGCACTATACAAAGTGCCGATTGAAGCCTATCAAGACCCGGGTAAAATGATTTTGTTGATGCGTAAACACGCAGCACGCATTTTGACCGTCGAAAAGGAATTTGTCGTCATCGAAAAAACAGGCTTGGAATCTGAAACCGAAGCCTTACTTGACGAATTACGTCAATACGGCATCTATCAATTTGTGCGGTCGGGTCGGGTAGCAATTGCCAAACCAATGGAGCAATTGAGTATTTATTTGGAAGAAATGGCGGCTTCGCAATTGAATTAATTAAAAAGTTGTAAGCGGTTTTTACCCCTCAGTATTTGCTTGATTTAAAGAAGAAGGCAGCATTAAAAGGAAAGGTAGGCAACGGTCATAATTGAGCGTTTCATATTCAAAACCAATTCTTTGTAAATTTCTATAATAATCATTTAAGTGCTGATAGTAATATTTTTCAGAAGGAATAAACCAAACTTTTTCATTTAACTTTTTAGTTAAAAACCATTTTTCTAATAGACGTGACGTTCGTCCATTACCATCATTAAATGGATGAATATTGAGTAAAAGTAAGTGAATGACCGAGGCATAGTAAAAGCATTGTGCAACAGTTAGGTCGGACGATAATAGATAGTCAATGTAGTCCATCAATTTTTCAAATTCATAGCGAACATTTGCGGGGTCAGTTCCGACATATAATATTCTTTCGTTTTCATCTTGAACGGTCATAACCCTTGTTCTTACAACGCCTTGTTCTGATTTATGCAATATGTTTTTAGTGATAAGAGAATGGATTTTTAAGATATTTTCAGTATTCAAACTGTTTTTTTGGGCAAAAGTATAGGCTTTATAAAGGTCATCTGTCTTTTTGGTATAATTGGGTTTAAACTTAACACCCATATATTTATGCTTCATATAACTGCTGGCTTCTATTGGGTCGCCTTCAATTTTTGAAGAATAAACAGAAGCCACTGACGTATAAAAACTAAAAGAATCGGGTGCAAATGAAGGCGTATCGCTTTCAGGTAAAGTCAAATCAAGGTTCAAAGACTTGATTTGAGCATCATAAACTTCAAAATATTTATCAAAAATAATTTTAAACATAATTCTACTTTTGCACAAAATTAGAATTTTTTACGAGAA
>JAYTUR010000165.1:0-2496 GCA_043744475.1 Saprospiraceae bacterium
AATTGGCGTAGTAGTAATGACGACAGCCTTATTAAGAAAATTAATAGTATTGTAGATTGTGTAGTAAATGGTTATGTACTTGATTTTCAAAAAGACCATTTGGATTTATCGGGGAATGTTGACGCTATGAAAATTAGGACATTAGCTAGTAATTTCGGTTTCAGTTCTATGGTAACCAATCCTCAAGGAGGAAATGATTTACATGAGATTAAAAAAAATCGCAATTATTTGGCCCATGGAAATAAAACATTTATAGAATGTGGTAAAGATTATTCAGTAAATCAAATGCTTGACTTCAAAGATAACATTATTGCATATTTAACTGATATTTTGCAAAATATTTCTATTTACATACAAAATAAAGATTATAAAAAAAGCCTTGCTTCTTAAAAAGCCACTTCATTTAGCTGCATTTTTTAGTCAAAAATGAACTTTAATACTCATAAGATATAGCATTTTAATTATCTTGATTAGGCTTCTTGATTTACTATCAGGCAGCCTAATTTTTTGCTCTCAAAAAATTAGGCTGCCTACAATAATGAGGCGGTTTTTTGACATTTAAAACTAAAAAGAGTAATACAATGAAAGCCTACACCAACGCTCGCATATTCACAGGCACTGAAATAATTGAAAACCAATGCGTTATTGTCGAAAATAATGTCATAACAGCTTTGATTGAACGGCAAAACATACCCACAGATGCAGAACGCATTGATTTACAAGGGCATTTGCTTGCACCCGCTTTCATTGACATTCAGATTTATGGCGGCAATGGTCATTTGTTTGGTGAGTTTCCATCGGTTGAAGCCCTAAAAGCCGCTTATGAATATTGCCTCGCGGGTGGTGCAACGCATTTTTTACCGACCGTTGCGACCAATTCTGAAACCATAATGCTTGCAGCTATTGAAGTTGTACGTGACTATTGGGCGCAAGGCGGCAAAGGCGTTTTGGGTTTGCACCTCGAAGGACCCTACATTAATAAGGTGAAACGCGGCGCACACCTTATTGAACACATCAAAGAGTACCCCTCAGTATCCGACATCAAAAAATGGTTGGACAGAGGCAAAGACATCGTGAAAATAATGACCCTTGCGCCCGAAGTATGCAGCGATGAAATCATTGACCTACTACAAACCAATGGCGTTCTCGTTTCCGCAGGGCATACCAATGCGACTTTTGAAAAAGCCACTGCCGCTTTTGACAAAGGCATTCATCTCGCAACACATTTGTTTAATGCCATGTCGCCCTTGCAACATCGGGCAACGGGTATGGTCGGTGCTATTTTTGAACATCCAAAAGTACAAGTCAGCCTTGTTGCCGATGGTTTCCACGTTGATTTTGCCGCAATTCGGATAGCAAAAAAAGTTTTGGGTGAACGTTTGTTCCTCATCACCGATGCGGTGACTGAAAATACTGAGGGGTCTTATTCGCATCGTTTGGAAGGCGAAAAATATGTTGTTGCCGATGGTACTTTATCAGGTTCAGCATTAACGATGCTTAAATGTGTTCAAAATTGTGTGGAAGAAGCAGGTATTCCTTTGGAAGAGGCTTTGCGCATGGCTTCGCTCTATCCGGCAAAAGCCGTAGGTTTGGACAAGCGTTTCGGACGGATTGAAAAAGGGTTTGAGGCGGATTTTATTTTGTTGGATGATGAATTGAGTCTTATTTCAAGTTTATTCAAGTAGGTCGATAATGACTTACGAAGGTATTATTCATCTGAATCTGGATTCTGAAATAAATTGTACTGCCTTTTAGCATTCATTTTTGGATAATAAACGGTTTCAGGTTCAGATGCACTAATAACACCACCATATTCATCTATTGTTTTGTAAAGTGTTTTTTTAATATGCTCTTTTTCTTCTCTAAAATGCTTTGTTGTGTAGCGTAAAACCGACCATTTATAGCTTTCTAACTCATTATTGCGTGTTTTATCATAATGAACGTGTTCCTCTCCCATGTGAAATTCATCACCATCACACTCTATATCAATGTTCCCATTTTTACAAAAGATAGCGAAATCGAGGTAATAAAATTTATCTTTATCAACATAATAACACCATTCTCGTTCATATGTAACTGCCATAGAATCAATGAGGTCTGCCATTTGTTCCTCTAAAGGGCTACCTTTAAATAAACGATTAAAATTTGTTGAGCCACTAAAAAAACGCTCTTCACTCGTTGGTACAAACACAATGCGATGCCCACGACGACTGACAATTGGTTTTTCCAATTTAATAAGTTCATCGAATTCAATTTTGTAGTAACGTTTATATGCTTTTTTACTGAGGGGGCTTTCGTGCGGAAAAAGTTGTTGTCTTGTCGCTGTGACAATGCGTTTGATACGTGCATATTTGATAACTTTCCACTTCAAATCAGTCTCAAATTTGGCGGTTTGATAAAAAGCAATGTATTCAGCTTTGCCATCTCGAATAATCGGTGGTGCCGTATTAATTGGTATTCTATACCATAGCTGTTCATGAAGTAATTGCCAATCTT
>JAYTUR010000166.1:0-2490 GCA_043744475.1 Saprospiraceae bacterium
ATTTTTTAGCGGCGTATAAGTACTGCATGGTTTTATACATCTGAACGCCGCCGTTGGTTGAAGGATTGCCGTTCAAAGTCGGAACACCTTTCGTATTCACAGGCACAAAACCCGCAGGAATTGTTACCAAATTACCCTTTGAATTGGCTAAATACTGAGGGGTGTTGCCAGCCGTATAAAACGTGCCTGTTATACCAAAAGCATCAGTATTTTGGTTAAATGCCAAGCCTAAATCCACTTGCCAACCGTTTTTATTGAGTTTGAAAACAGCGGCATCGTGGCGACGGGCTTGTTGCAACCAATCGAGGTTGCCGAGCAAACGTGAGTCGTCATACATCAATTCTTGACGGCCCAATTTGAGTGATAAACCGATGCTGTCAGACAAATTGACTTCTGCCCAAGCCTCATGAACGCCTAATTTTAAGCCATCTGCTGCATTAATTGTTGAAGCGTCTTGACCCCATACACGCACGTCTTGAATGGACATACCGAAGGTTACTTTTTCCATTTTGTAATTAAAACCCAGACGTGAACGTTGCGAAATGAAGCCCGCAGAAGGTGCGTCTTTGAGTTTTAAAGTGCCAACACCGTTGCGGATTTCCCCACGTGGACGGATTTGTGCTGACATAGTTAATTGCGCGTTTGCTTGAATACCAAAGCTGAATAACAGCATGATAGCTGAGAACAAACGGATATTTTTGTTGATAATATTTTCCATAAATTAAGGTTTTTTTCTGACCACAGATTAGAGTGATTTGATTGATTTTCGCTGATTTTCTGTAATAATTTTAAAAAAATCAGCGAAAATCAATCAAATCAGTCTAATCTGGGGTCTAAAATAAATCATGTGGTCAATCTTGAATCGCCACTTCCAATTCTTCTTCTAATTTAGTTTTTGCAGGTGCAACAACTTCAGTTTCTTTTGTCGCAAACTTCGTTATAGCTACCAAAACAGCAACAGCAACAGCCGCACAGCCGATATAGAAAAAAGCAGTGCCGTAGCCAAGGTTCGGATTTTTGAATAAAAAGCCCATTGTCATACCACCGATATTGCCACCTGCACCAACGATACCTGCGACCAAACCAATGTTTTTTGAATTAATGAATGGTGTAATCGCATAAGTTGCGCCGTTTGCCATCTTCAAGAACAGTGCAAAACCGAGCATAGAAATAATAGCCAGCGTGACCGTTGGTGCACCTGAAAATATCATGATTCCGATACCTTCTAAAGCTAAAAAAGCAGCTAAAACGTAGCCTTTGCCTGATAAACCGAATTTTTTACCGATTCTGTCGGCATAAATACCACCCAAAGCGCGGGCAAAAAGATTCATCATACCGAATGAACCTGCAAGAATACCTGCCATTTTTTGGTCAAGGTGGAAAGTGTCAACGAAGTGCAAAGAAGCGACGTTATCAAACGTGATTTCCATACCGAAACACACGGCATAAGCAAAAGTCAATGCCCAAACCCGCCAGTCTGTCAAAACTTCGCGTGGATTTGCCTTTTCTACTGAGGGGGCATTGCGACGAATGTCTTCAAAATTTCCTTCGGGTGTGTCTTGTGTAAAACGGTAATAAAGAAAAGCACAAACGAGTAATAAAGTGCCTGGCAGAATCATCGCCAAACGCCATGCGTCGTGAGCGGTGTAACCCAAACCAACAATCAAAGCAAAGACAAAAGGCATGACGATATTGGTGACACCGCCGCCTAAATTGCCCCAACCGCCAGCAACAGCATTGGCTGTACCTTTGATATTTTGTGCAAACATGACCGAAGTGTGGTACTGCGTGATGACGAATGATGCGCCAATGACCCCAATTGCCAAGCGAAACAGCAAAAAAGTGGCGTAACTATTAGCCAAACCGACTAAAAAAACAGGGATTGAGCCTAAAACCAATAAAGTCGTATAAGTTTTACGTGGTCCCCAAGTATCACATAGGCGACCGATGAAAAGGCGTGCAATAATGGTTGCAGACACCGAGGCAATGATGATATTACCAATTTGTGGTTTTGTCAAACCTAAGTCTTGACGAATGGTGGGCATCAAAGGTGCAAGCCCAAACCAACCGAAAAAACAAGCAAAAAATGTCAGCCAAGTGATGTGAAACGTCCGCATTTGGACGCTGTTGATGCTGAAAATTTTGAGAGAACTCAAAGGTTGTTGATTGTTAACCATAAAGCGATTTTGTTTTAAATTATGACTTGAAAAGAGTTTGATTTAGACAATACAATTTGCCCCCCTCAGTATACCGTGATACTGAGGGGTTGAAATCAAAGCTGTGTTAGAGCTTCATTTCCAACATAATTTCACTGATTCGATGTCTGATTCAAGACTTTAACGCCTTAAAAAGAAAGGAATGAATCGGTATCTTTTGAAAATTGATGCCCATCCATTTTCTTTGCGGCGAATTGTGAAATAATTAACTGGTTGTTTTACATTCAGCCTCGGAGCGACTCCACTCGCTATCGAGGCTTTTTTTTACAGAATC
>JAYTUR010000167.1:0-9663 GCA_043744475.1 Saprospiraceae bacterium
AAGTCCATGCATAGATTGCGCCGTAGGTGCTTAACCTCGGTAGCAAAATCATCCGTCAAACACTTTTTCGGGGCATAGCCCCATCACTATTTTGAAGTGCCAAAATAGAATTAAACGCATAGAAAATTATGAAAGACAACACGGACACTTATTATAGCGATGTCATTCTCATCGGCACAGGCATAATGAGTGCGACTTTAGGCACTTTTCTCAAGAAATTAGAGCCAGATTGGACAATGCGCATCTTTGAACGCATGGACAGAGTCGCAATGGAATCGTCGGAAGCATGGAACAATGCTGGAACAGGGCACTCCGCTTTTTGCGAACTGAACTATACACCTGAAAATACTGAAGGGGGTATTAATATCAACAAAGCAGTGAAAATTGCCGAATCTTTCGAAATCTCTAAACAGTTTTGGGCGAGTTTGGTAACACAAGGTATCATCGAAAACCCCGAAGAAATCATTCGTCAAATACCGCATATCAGCTTTGTTTGGGGTAAAGAAGACACCGATTTTCTACTGAAACGCTACGCAACGATGCGCTTGAACGCCTTGTTTAGCGATATGCAGTATTCAACCGACCCCTCAGTATTGAACGAGTGGATGCCTTTGGTGATGGACGGACGCGACAAATCAGAACCCGTTGCGGGTACGCGTATGGACTTAGGCACGGATGTTAATTTCGGTACTTTGTCACGCACTTTGTTGCAATATCTTGAAAGCAGCGAAACCAGCGAAGTCCATTTACATCACGAAGTTGAAGACATTAAACGCCGCTTTGATGGTCTTTGGGAGTTAACGGTCAAAAATTTGGAGACGGGTAATACATCTTATTATACAGCAAAATTCATTTTCATCGGTGCAGGTGGCGGTTCGTTGTCTTTGCTCGAAAAATCGGATATTCCTGAAGGGAATGGCTACGGCGGTTTCCCCATTAGCGGTCAATGGTTAGTCTGCAACAAGCCCGACATTATTGCGCAGCATCACGCTAAAGTATATGGCAAAGCCAAGGTCGGTTCGCCGCCGATGTCCGTACCGCACCTGGATTCCCGCATGATTGATGGACAAAAAGCACTATTGTTTGGTCCATTTGCAGGTTTTTCGACTAAGTTTTTGAAGCATGGTTCATATCTCGATTTACCATTTTCGGTCAAATGGGGCAATATTTTGCCGTTGGTTTCGGCAGGTATTCACAATATTCCTTTGACAAAATACCTCGTTGAGCAAGTCATGCACTCGCCCGAAGAGCGTTTTGAAGCCTTATTAGAGTATTTTCCAAACGCCGAAATAGCAGATTGGACGTTGCAACAAGCAGGTCAACGCGTTCAAGTCATCAAAAGAGATGCAAAAGAAGGCGGTGTTTTGGAGTTCGGTACCGAGGTCGTTTATGCACAAGATGGCTCTTTGGCAACGCTTTTGGGCGCATCGCCAGGCGCTTCTACTTCTGTTTCGATTATGCTCGATGTCTTGGCAAAATGCTTTCCCGAAGATATTAAGTCCTCAAAATGGCAAAATAAATTGACAAAATTGATACCGTCTTATGGGCAATCCTTAGCGCATGATGTGGATTTGTGTCGAAAAACGAGGGAGCGGACAAGTGAAATACTGAAATTGAATGCTTAATACTGAGGGGGTGCTTTTTTTCTAAATTTGTTAACTTTGCCCTTCGTTTTAAGGGAAAAAAATTCTTTTCAACACGAATTTCACCAATTATACTAATTTCACGATTGGCTTTTTTTAATTCGTGTCATTTGTGAAATTCGTGTTAGTCAATAAAATAGTCATTTTGAACAAAGGAATAGTCATAAAATCAACAGGCAGTTGGTACCATGTGCGTCGAGAAGACGACCCGAGTCTTGTCGTGGTGTGTCGCATGGTCGGCAAATTTAGGTTAAACAATATGGTTTTGACCAATCCTGCTGCTGTGGGCGATGAAGTTGAGTTTACCTTAGAAGGCGCTGTCAATGGTATGATTCAAAAAATACTACCGCGTCGCAACTATGTCGCGCGTCAATCGTCTCACCGCAAACACGAAGTGCATCTCTTGGCATCAAATATAGACCAAGCAATTTTGTTTACAAGCATGGTTGAACCAACTGTAAAAGTCGGCTTTATTGACCGTTTTTTGTTGATGAACGAGCCGCAAGACGTACCAACGGTTTTGGTTTTTAACAAAAGTGACTTGTACAACGAAGACGATTGGGCGTATTTTGAAGAATTGAAAAATGTCTATGAAAAAATCGGCTATACCGTCCTCTCCACCTCTGCTACTGAGGGGGTCGGTATCGAGGCTTTGCGCACTATTTTGACAAACAAAACATCGCTTATTGGTGGTCAATCGGGGGTAGGCAAGTCTTCGGCGGTCAATGCCATTCAACCGCGCATGAATTTATTGACGGGCGACATCTCTGATTATTCGGGCAAAGGGCAACACACTACAACATTTGCCGAAATGCACCCACTCGATTTTGGGGGTTATTTGATTGACACACCCGGCATTAAAACATTGTCTTTCAATAATTTACAACCGATGGACGTGATGCACAATTTCCGAGAATTTTTCCTTTTGTCCGACCAATGTAAATTCGGCGGCTCATGTACGCACCGCAACGAACCCGATTGCGCCGTCAAAGCTGCCATAGAAACAGGCGAAGTGAGTGACTCTCGCTATGATAATTACGTTAAAATTTTGGAAGAAGTGGAAGAGCAAAAATATTGGCAACGGGATAAGGATGTATAAAGTATGATTAATGAAATTCCACCCATCAAAGCTTATACACTGCAAGGGAAAACCTTAGTTGCGGCTTTGCGTGGTTTGCTGCGTGGCGTACATTTTTGGCGCGGCAAAAAATTTCAACGACCCCCTCAGTATTTTCACGAAGACCCGCGTCTTTTTACCAAAAGTGATTTGCTTTTTTTTGCTTACAAATACTATTTCCGTCCAACCCTCGAAAGCGACGAAAAGGAAGCTGTTGAAGACTTTTTTGAACGAAATCCACCTGTTTTTCAAGCAAAAACCAATATTACAAACGAAGTAACGCTGACAGCGGCGGGTGATTTGATGCCATACCAATGGATTCAAAAACGCTTTTGTCCGCATTTGTGGGACGATATTGCCAACGATTTTTTTAGTTCTGACTTGACGTTTGCCAATTTAGAAACGCCTTTGGACGTGTCCAAACCCGCCTCACTTGTTCCCGAAGTCATGCTGTCAAATATGAATTTTAATGCCGATGAAGAGATGTTCGCGTTGTTTCAGGCAACAGGTGACAGGCAACAGATAACTGCTGGGCGACGAGGTGCAGGAGACAGAGGTTTTGACATTTTATCAACGGCGAATAATCATTCGCTCGATATGGGTGAACAAGGCATTTTTAAGACGATTGAATATTTAGAAGATAAAAAAATTGCTTTTACAGGCACGGCTCGTTCGCCAAAAGAAAGAGCGAATTTTCCAATCATGGAAAAAAATGGGATAAAGATTGCGTTCGTCGCTTATACTTTTTCAATGAATCAATATACCAATCCTGAAGATAAACCTTTCTTAGTCAATCATTTAGAAGTCAATCAGCCTGATATTGATTTGTCAGTGCTGAAAAATGATGTGGCTTTGGCACGCACACGTGGGGCGGAATTTGTGATTTTAAGTTTGCATTTTAGCAATGCCTATCAAGCCTATCCGAATGCCCACATCGTAAGGAATACTCAACGGATTTTTGATGTATGTGGGGTTGATATCATCCTCGGTGGACATGCGCACAATATACAACCAATGGCGCGCTACGATTTTACGTGTCCTTTTACGCAACAACAAAAAGCGGGTTTGGTGCTGTTTGCGTTCAGCGATTTCATTGCGTATGATATTTTCAATGGCTGCCATTTGTCGGTGTATTTGAAGTTAAAAATCGGTAAAAATACTGAGGGGAGTGTTTTTTTGACCCATGTTGAAGCCGTTCCTGTCTATGCGTGTGGCGTTTATCATAACAAAAACAAGCGTGATTTACGGCTTTTAGATGCTAAAAAATGGTTGTCCAAAATCGAAAATGAAGGCAAACCCGATTTTATGACTGATTGGAATGTGAAGGAATTAAAGGCTTTGATGACGTTTTATAAGGGGTATTTTGGGAAAAACTTGACACATAAAGTATAAAATTATAAAACCTAAAAACATATCCTTGATTGATTTATAAGTTATTCGTAATCAATTAATTACTGAGGGAGTGCGTTTCAAACCTATATACGCTCAACACATATTTTGGATTAATTATTCCAACAAAAAACATGTTTTTTGAACGTAAAATAAACAAAAAATTCGTTTTAGCTTCGCCGTCGAAATTTCTTTAACAATATAAATCGGTAAAGCTATGAATTTGAAAAACCAAAAGGAGGATAAGACGAAGTTCAATCAAACCACCAATGACCACCACCTTTTTAATCGCGTCGCAGAACTCATTGAGTTAGCCCGTAAAAAAGTCGTCACTGCTGTTAATCTGACAATGGTTATGACCTATTTTGAGATAGGTCGAGCGATTATTGAAAATGAACAAGGCGGCAAGGAACGGGCGGCTTACGGAAAGTCTGTCTTAAAAGACTTGTCAAAACGACTTTCTGAAAAGTTTGGCAAAGGGTTTTCTGAACAAAATTTGAGAAACATGCGGCAGTTCTTTTCAATCTATGCAGATAGAGCTATGCCAATTCGCCAGATGCCATCTAGCGAATTACAAAATATTGATAATCAATTAGATATTAAACAAGCTGAAGCATTCACGCCTCTTGGGTTTACCTTGAGTTGGTCGCTTTATCTAGTTTTGATGCGTATTGATAATCCTTCTGAAAGGCGTTTTTATGAAATTGAAGCAACTAAGCAACAATGGTCAGAGGTTCAACTAAAACGCCAATACCATTCAAGTCTCTATGAGCGATTGGCTTTAAGCCGCAACAAAGACGAGGTGATGAAACTCGCTACGCAGGGCAATACCATTCAAAAAGCGCAAGACATCTTGAAAAACCCTTTGACTTTGGACTTTTTAGGATTAGAAGACCGATTTTCATATTCTGAAACCGATTTAGAAGACGCGATTATTACCAAAGTGCAACAATTTTTATTGGAACTAGGCAAAGGTTTTTTGTTTGAAGCGCGCCAAAAACGGTTCACTTTTGATGAAAAACACTATAAAGTGGATTTGGTACTTTACAATCGGCTGTTACAATGTTATGTTTTGATTGATTTGAAAACCGATGAATTGGTGCATCAAGACTTAGGACAAATGCAGATGTATGTGAATTACTATGACCGAAAAGTTATTGAAGACTATGAAAAACCGACCATTGCCATTTTGCTATGCAAAAAGAAAAATGATGCCATTGTTGAATTGACATTACCAAAAGATGCCAATATTTATGCCTCTGAATACCACTTATATTTGCCTAAAAAGGAATTACTGCAAGAGAAATTGGAGGAATGGCTTGTAGAATTTGAAAATGAGAAAAGATACTGAGGGGTACTTTCACAGCAAAAAAAGCGTTTATTTGTTGAATATTTCAGTCATTTTTAAAAACCTAAGTATGATAAGATTGCTCCTATTTTTTGCTTTTATGTGTCCTCTTTTTGCTAATGCACAAAATATTGATACCATTTTTTCAGAAACGATACGCTCTGTTCAGTTTTTTCCGAATGGGAATAAATTGGAAAATATGCCTGCAATTGAGTTGAAAAAAGGGTTTTTGACGCTCAATTTTGATGAAGTCGGAGGTGAATTGCGCAATCTCAACTATGCGATTGAGCAATGTGACCGCGATTGGAAACCAACAAAACTTGATAAACTCGAATACCTCGAAGGCTTGAGCGAAGACCGCATCAATAATTATAAAAACTCGCAAGCGACAAATATCCAGTTCGTTCATTTCAATTTGACGATTCCAAACGATGTGATGCGTTGGAATAAATCGGGCAATTACATTTTAAAAGTCTATGAAGACAATGGCAACAGAACGCCTGTTTTGACCCGTCGTTTTGTCGTTTATGAACAAATTTTGACCGTTGAGAATGAATTTGTTACGCCTAATGCCTTCAAATACAATACTTATCATGAATTGGATTTCAAACTTGACCCTAAAACGTTTCGTTTGCAAAATCCCATGAATGACATTCGAGTGACGGTTTTGCAGAATGCCCGTTGGGATATTGCCCGTATGAACGTGCCGCCGACCTTTGTGATGGGCGATAAAATTGTCTATGATTACCTTGATTCTATTACGTTTCCTGCGGGTAAAGAGTGGCGTTATGTGGATTTGCGCTCGACCCGTTTTCGTTCTGAACGGGTGTCAACGATTGACAAAGGCGACGAGACATTCGACTACGTTTTGCGGACAGACCTCGACCGTTTTAGAGAGCCTTACTTGATTTATCCCGACTTAAACGGCGGTTTTTTTACAGAAACATCTGATTATCCAAATCAAACCATTGACCCCTCAGTATCTGCGGACTATGTCAACGTTTATTTTTCATTGAAATATGATGACGAAATAGCTGGTTCTGATGTGTATTTGTTCGGCAAATTAAGTGATTGGAAAATTGACCCGCGTTTCAAAATGACTTATGACGACAATAAAGGACGTTACGAAGGCGAAGTGATGTTAAAACAAGGTTTTTACAACTATATTTATGCTGTTGTGCCAAAAGGTAAAAAGGCGCAACCCGACTGCACAAAACTCGAAGGCAATTGGTTTGCAACGGAAAATGAATATCAATTTTTAATTTATTATCGTCCCTTTGGCGCACGTTATGACCGTGTGGTTGGATATCAAAAATATCAGTCAACATTGAAACGGTAATTGAATGGAACACGGATGACGCTGATACGACGGATTTTCACGGATTTTAATTATTGAAAGACAAAAAAATTTGTGAAAATCTGTCGCATCAGCGTCATCCGTGTGCCAATTCAATCAAAAAATTCTAAATTTGCGCCGCATTTTATCACTAACGAAATAAATTAAAAAACGGAAACCTCATGGGAAGAGCGTTTGAATATCGAAAAGCCAGAAAATTTGCCCGTTGGGGCGCAATGGCAAAGACTTTTACTAAAATCGGAAAGGAAATCGTCATAGCTGTCAAAGAAGGCGGTACTGACCCCAACTACAACTCGCGTTTGCGCTCGGCAATTAATAATGCTAAGAAAGCAAATATGCCAAAAGCGACGGTTGACTCTGCTATCAAAAAAGCGACCTCAAAGGATACTGAAAACTATGCAGAAGTCGTCTATGAAGGCTATGGTCCTTACGGCATCGCCGTTATGGTAGAAACGACAACAGATAACACGACTCGTACAGTTGCAAACATACGTATGCACTTCAACAAATGTGGTGGCACGCTTGGTACATTTGGTTCGGTTGATTTTATGTTTGTCAGAAAAGGTGTTTTCCGCATCAAAAAAGAAGTCCTTCCTGACTACGAAGAATTAGAATTTGAGATGATTGACTTTGGTTTAGATGAAATCAAAGACGAAGGCGATGTCTGGGCTATTTTTAGCAACTTCACCGATTTTGGTATGATGCAAAAATTTTTGGAAGACAAAGGCATCGAAATTGACGAATCGGGTTTGGAACGCATTCCAACCATGACAAAAGCACTCAATGACGAAGAAACAGAAGCTATTTTTAAACTCATTGACCGCTTGGAAGAAGACGAAGATGTGGCAAATGTGTTTACAACGATGGATATGTCGGAGTAAGCGTTCGGAGTTTTGAGTTATGAAAAAGCGATTCATCTGTTTGTCAGTGAATCGCTTTTTCATAACCCAAAACTTATTTAAAGAGCGTTCGGAGATATTACTGGCTCTTTTTCGCTGCGCTCAAAAATCACCTTTTGAAAGATTTTTGAGCGCAGCGAAAAAGAGTGAGAAATTGTTTTTTGTGTAATTTCCGAACTCACGTTTATTTAAGGTTGAGCAAAACAGCCGCGCGCAAACCGAATAAATCAAAGGTTTTGTGGGTTTTGTTAATGTCTTTGTAGTAAAACGCCTCTGCCTGGGCAACCCAATACTTCGAAAAACGATATTCTAAACCGCCACTTAATAAAACCAAATTCGGCACATTGACTGCTTCTGAAGGTACAACTTGCTCTCTATATGTTGGATTCCATAAAGATTGATAAGTGTATTTTGTTTCAAAAGGCTTGATACGCATCAAAGTATAAGCTGCGGAAACAAACGGTCGCCACTTTGCTGACCCCTCAGTAAAAATGTATTTTACACCGATATTGCCTTGCAAAATGGATTGTTTGGAGTCCGCTTTTAGGAATTTTTCTTTTTGAACGTCATATTGCAAAGCGGGTAAATTGTATCGGCTGTCTTGCCAATAATTTGTAAACGAAAAAGGGCATAAATTGCCTTCGGCAGTCAATCGCAGCTTATCTGTTAAGGCATATTCCAATTTTAAACCCGCTTGATAACTATTGATGTTTTTGAAAATATTAACACCATAAGCATTTACCCATGTCGTTTTATACCTGATTTGTCCACCTTGCAAACCAATGTATAAACGATTGTTTTTCAAGGTTTTCTCTACTTTTTGAGACTCTATGCTGAGGGGGTGTTTATTCAAAGAATCTACTAATGCCCTTGTGGCAATGAGTTGTTTTGCCAATGAATCCTGTCTTGTAGCACAATCTGCTAAGTTTGCAGCGTTCGCTTTACTGTCAGACAAGGCTTGTTTCAAATCCAGGATTTGTTTTTCCAATGAGGTTAATTTTTCTATTAATTCAGCCATTTTTCTGTCATCATTCAATGGTTTAGGCATGATAGTGTCTTGGTTCACCATGTTTTTTGAGATAGGAAGAACGTTTGATTTATCCGAAATAGGTGTTAAAGCATTAGAAAAGTCGTTGTTTACTGAGGGGGGTATTTTAGATGTATTTTTTTTATTAGAAGATAAATTATTATTCTTTTTTGCCGCCGACAAATATTTATAAATAATAACGGTATCGGTTTTTGGCACTTGTTGCAACGGCGTAACACGTTCTAATTTATAGGCATTAAGTTGCGATTCCATCTCTGCCAATTGTTTCGATAATTGCTTATTTTGATTTTTTAAATCATTCATTTGCCACAAAAAGAAGGACAAAAACGGTAACAACAACAGCCATAACCAAGCAACCCCGCGCCGCCGATTGTCTTTTCCCTTCGTTTGGCTATTGACTTCCAGCTTTGAAGACAACTGTTCCCAATCCTTGTCCACAGAAGAAAAAGAGCGTTCTTCGCGCAACTTCTCGCCAAATATTTTATCAAATTCCTTATCGCTCATTTTATATCAGAATTTAGTATGTAGTAGTGAGAATTTAGATAAACAATTGGTTGATAATCAATAGTTTTTAAAATCTAAATACTCATGACTCACTACTCAATACTTTTTAACCATTCATGCGCTGACCCATTTCATTGTCGTTGGTCAACAACATTCTTTTTAATTGTCCGCGTGCTTTCGACAAATTGGATTTTGATGCCCCCTCAGTAATGCCGAGTCTTTCGGCAATTTCAGCGTGAGAAAAACCATCCACAACAAACAAATTGAAGACCGTTCGGTAAGCGGGAGATAAGTTTACGACCATTTTGAAGATTTCTTCACGGGTCAATTTTTCAATAATTTCAGTTTCTACTTCGAT
>JAYTUR010000168.1:0-2482 GCA_043744475.1 Saprospiraceae bacterium
ATCTTGAAACGTTGTATGTTCAAAAGTGTAAGGTATAATTGCTACCGAAAAAGTATCATCGGTCGGTGAAACAACCGTCAAACTAACGCCATTGACACAAATTGAGCCTTTATCAACCAAAATATACTGTGCTTGCGTCCCGTCTTCGCGGGGAGGGGTCGGGTTGTACTTAAATGTGAAGACCCACGAGCCGTCTCTGTCTTCGCGCCCGATGCAAACACCTGTTGTGTCCACATGCCCTTGAACCATGTGACCGTCTAAACGCGCACCTGTTACCATTGCCCTTTCCAAATTAACTTTATCGCCAACAGCCCAATTGCTTAAATTGGTTTTTAATAAAGTTTCTTCAATAGCTGTAACTGTGTGACTATCAATATCTTGTGCCGTCACAGTCAAACAAACACCATTGTGCGAAAGACTTTGGTCAATTTTCAATTCCTTTGAAATAGACGATTCAATCGTAAAGTGAACATTCGTTCCTTCTTTTTCAATTTTTGAAATCGTTCCTAAACTTTCAATGATACCTGTAAACATCTTATTTTAATGGATAATTTATAGTGGATAGTGGATAGTTGAAAATGGATAATGGATAACGGATAATTTCAAAATTATCCACTATGCACCATCCGTTACTTTTATACTTCTAAATCAACATTGTGCTGCTCGTGCCATGGCAAACCGTATTCATTCAATTTTGCCATAAAAGGGTCGGGATTGAGTTGTTCGACATTCCAAACACCTGCACCTGACCATTCGCCCGTCATCATCATCATTGCCCCAATCATCGCAGGAACGCCTGTTGTGTAACTCACGCCTTGCGTACCTGTTTCCTCGTAAGCCGCTTTGTGCGAACAGTTGTTATAGACATAATACGTCTTTTCTTGACCGTCTTTTATGCCTTTTATACGGCAACCAATGGACGTAAACCCTGTGTAATTTTCACCTAAATCGCCTGGATCGGGCAAAACGGCTTTCAAAAACTCCAATGGAACAATCATTTTGCCCTTAAAGTTTATGGGTTCGATACCTGCCATACCGATATTTTGAATCACACGTAAATGGGTTAAATATTCGTCGCCAAAAGTCATCCAGAAACGTGCACGTTTGAGCGTTGGGAAGTTTTTAACCAAACTTTCCAATTCTTCATGATATATGATGTACGAGTTTTTAGGTCCAATTTCAGGATAATTCAAGGGTTTCATAACGGAATGTGGAGGAATTTCAATCCATTCACCATTTTCGTAGTATTTCCCATTTTGCGTAATTTCCCGAATATTGATTTCAGGATTGAAATTTGTCGCAAACGCTTTGCCATGTGAACCTGCATTTGCATCAACAATATCGAGCGTATGAATCTCATCAAAATGATGTTTGGCAGCATAAGCCGTGTAAACATTCGTTACGCCTGGGTCGAAACCACAACCTAAAACAGCCATCAAACCCGCCTTTTTGAAACGCTCTTGATATGCCCATTGCCATGAATATTCAAATTTTGCGACATCTTTTGGCTCATAATTCGCCGTATCGAGATAATGCACACCGGCTTCCAAACACGCATCCATAATCGTCAGATCCTGATAGGGTAGGGCAACATTTAAGACCATTTTAGGCTTAAAACGACGAATAAGTTTGGTCAAAGCGGGCACATCTTCAGCATCAATTTTTGCCGTTTTTATTTTTACACCATATTGATTTTCAACACCTTGTGCAATTTTATCACATTTAGATTTTGTACGACTTGCGAGCATAATTTCAGAAAATACTGAGGGGTGTTGCGCACATTTATGAACCACAACTTGTCCAACGCCACCTGCGCCAATAATGAGAATTTTAGACATATTTTATAATTTTATGATTTTAATTTATAGTTGTAAGCTCCAAAGCCGCCATTTCTTCAATGCCTTCATAATGCGTCAAATCATGGTTTGAAGGGACGACGCTGACGTAGCCATTTTCCAAAGCCCAAATATCGTGGTCTTCGCCTGAATCCTGAAGGTCATATTTGCCGCTCATCCAATAATAAGGTTTGCCCGATGGGTCTTTGGCTTCGACAAAAGCTTCGTCCCAACGCCCTTTAGCTTGACGACAAATTTTAATACCTTTTATCTCTGACAAAGGTAGTTTTGGAATATTGACATTGAGCAATTTCGTCTTTTCCAAGGAGTTTCTCAACATAAATTCACATATTTGACGCACAAAGTACTTAGAAGGTTCAAAATCTGCATCCCATGAGTAGTGTAAAAGTGAAAAACCAATGGCAGGAATGCCTTCCAATGACGCTTCCATTGCCGCCGACATCGTACCGCTATAAATAATATTCAAGCTCGCATTTGAGCCATGATTGATACCTGAAACGCAGAGGTCAATCGTCCGTCCATCGCGTTTGGTGATGACTTGATGTGCCAATTTTACACAATCTACAGGCGTACCTGAACATTCATAACTCTCGATATGTTCGCCAAAAGTTTTGGTTTTATTCAAA
>JAYTUR010000169.1:0-9614 GCA_043744475.1 Saprospiraceae bacterium
GCAGCGAAAAAGAGCCAGTAATATCTCCGAACTCACGTTAATATTAATTAAAATGAGCCATACCAAAACCCGAAAACCTATTGTTTGAGAGTTGCTCATAATCATTTTTGACAACTTCAACTGCTTCATCAATATCTTTCTCGAAATCATCAAAAAGAGAGCCCCATACTGAGGGGGCCTCATTCCTCTTTGCAGAATGTTCAATCGCTTCCATTTTCAATTCCAAATCAGGCAAACCGACCATAGCAAAAGTCGGTTTTAGCTTATGTGCCAAACGCCCAACCTCAGGTGTATTTTCTGCAACAACCTGTTCTTTCAACATAGCATATTCGGGCATAACAGTTGTTAGAAATATATCGAACATATCGCGCGCATAGCTTAGGTCGTCTCCATAAAATTCCGTCAACAAAGCAGTATCCAATCGTTGATTGAAGACAAAAGACGTGGCTGATGTTCCCGTTTCTCCCCCCTCAGTATGAATAGGCATTTCCTTGATTTTTTCTTGTTTTTCGCTATAAAAAAGTTTCAATTTTTCAAAAAGTTGAGACGGCTTGAATGGTTTTGATAAATAGTCATTCATACCCGCCAGAAGCGCTTTATCCTTTTGCGACACCATTGCTGATGCTGTTAAGGCGATTATAGGTGTCTCTTGATTCAACCCCACAGTGCCACGAATAGCATTTGTCGCTTCGTAGCCATCCATTTCAGGCATTTGTATATCCATCAAAATCAAGTCAAACGGCTCGTGGCATGCCAATTCAAAACCTTCTAAACCATCGTGTGCCATTTGATAATCCACTTGCCATTTTGTCAACAGCGTCGAAATATACTTCCGATTCATGTGGTTGTCTTCAACAACCAACACACGGTAGCCCGCCACATCTAAGCGTTCTTCTTCGGATATGGCGCGTTCTTCTTGCGTTATTTTCTTATCTGTTTCTTGATAAAAAACATTAAACGTAAACGTTGTGCCCTTGCCCAATTGGCTTTTCAAGCGAATCGAACCACCTTGCATTTCGACCAATTGTTTTGTTATTGCCAAACCCAAACCAGTGCCGCCGAACTTGCGCTTGATGTCTCCATCAACCTGTCTGAAACTTTTGAACACTAAATCATGCTTCTCTTTAGGAATACCAATACCTGTATCAGCAATTTTAAACTCTACGTTAATACGGTTTTTTGATTTTGATTTTATCCGAACGGATACTGTTATTTTGCCTTTTTGCGTGAATTTTTCAGCATTTCCAATCAAATTAATAAGAATTTGATTGAGCATCAAGTCATCACCAATAACAAAATTTTGAAGGCCGGGGTCAAGTTTAAGTTCAACTTCAAGGGCTTTATCTTCATGGCACATCTGAAAGGTTTTGACCATCGCACCTACCAAACTTGCCAAATCAAATTCATTGTTTTGAATCTCAAAATTGCCAGAACGAATTTTTGACAAGTCCAAAACGTCAGAAATGAGACCCCTCAGTATTTCAGCCGAATTTTTCAAAACTGACAAGTATTCCTTTTGTTCAGCTGTTGGATGTGTGTCATAAAGCAAATGTGCCATACCAATAATAGCATTCAAGGGTGTCCGAATCTCATGGCTCATGTTTGCCAAAAATTGCTTTTCTGCTTTTTGAGCCTCTTCTGCTCTTTCACGTGCTTCTTCGAGTTCTGTTTGAAGATTTTTTTGATAAGTAATGTCATAATGAATGCCAATAGACCCGACAATCGAGCCATCGAGGTCAAAAATAGGTGCGCCAGAGATGAGTACCCATATCCGCGAACCATCTTTTTTTATCAATTCAACTTCATAAACATTGCCAATACCTTTAGAACGGTCAATGGCTTGTTGTTCCAATATCGCATAATATTCAGGTGGAATTAGTACATAGAACGCATTTTTACCTATTAATTCAGCTTCTTTGTAACCCGTCATAGCGCAAAAACGAGGGTAAGAGCGTATGATAAGCCCTTGATTATCAACCTCTAATAAGCCCAGTTCCATATTTTCGATGATGCCCCTATACTTTTCCTCACTGCGTTGCAGATTTTCCTGATCGTAATGCTCCTTTGTGACATCGCTGTATTGCCATAAATGACCGTTATATTGCCCGTCTAACAAAATAGGTACATAGTCCCGTTCCAAAACACGCCCGTCTCGTAAGGGCAGTTTTTCATTTACAACAGATTTTTTACGTTTTAGGATAGTCTTGAGGCGTTGGTTAAACGTATTAGAATCTTCAAAAAGGTCTTTAAATTTTTCAGAAAATTGAGCATAATTCATCCCTACCAACTCGTTAGGTGAAAGCGAGAGGTTAAACATATCGCAAAACATCTGATTAACTAAAACGATACGATGCAATTCGTCTTCAACTAAAATACCTGAATGTAAATTGCTGATTAATGCAGCAAGGCGGGTTTGGCTCGTTTGTAGTGCACGCGTTCGTTCCGAAATTTTGAATTCCAAATTTTCGTTCAGCACACGCAATTCCTTATTGGCATAGTACAAGTCCAATGCTTTTTGCTCCAAAATGGATTCAGCATGTCGCCGCGCAAGCCGTTCACGGTCAACACGCCGTTTGAGTACTACAATTTCGTTCGTCATTAATTGGTAAGGTAATGACAAGAATTTTAGGTCAACAAATCATATAAATCTGTAAAATCCAGTATTCCTGTCTATTGTCTTGTGATGATAAAACGGACTTTTGAGCCGTCTTCAATAAGATTCGTTCTTTCAATAGTCCCTTTTTCACTATAGTATTTCAAGCAAGATTCAATCAAACCTTCCGCAAAATCAGCCATTTTACGCTCAGATGTATATATCATCTCAAGTGTTTTGTCATCCAGCCGTTTCGTTTCAAAATGCGGTAATTCGGCATCTGGATACAATTTTTTGACCTCAATATGAATATGATGACTAATGGATTCAAGCAATTGAAAAGCCGATTTGACCCGTGATAAAAAATGCCCATATTGCGCCACTAATGTGCCAAAAAAATGTTGACCATACAGTTTCAACAGTTTGGAAACAGGTATTTGCGTATTTTGGCTTAATTGCATCACCAATTGCACCATCTCCTTGTGCGGATACGTTCCAATGGACGTATAGGCTCCACCCGACATTAAATCACTGGAAGTAATGATCTTATCCACCATCTCGTAGCCGAAATTATTTTCGACCAAGTCCAAAAAGCCCGTAAAAAGAACACCTTTCATAATCTTGCATTTTCTTTAATGTGAAAACCAATCTTATTTACGAGTTAATAATCAATAAGTTATAAACACGCACGCAAAAATGGTAGAATCAAAGAAAATTGTTGCCTCGCAAGGAAAGAAATACTTTTTATAGGAACTGTGACGCTGTAAAAATAGGTGAAAAAAGTAGCTAAACGCCAACCACTGACATTGCGACGCATAAAAAGCAACCGATTGCGGGTGATGTAATATATTTTCAAGGGGCTCATTTTGCCGACTGCTGCGCTTTCTTTATGGTAAATCAAACCCGCAGGTTCATACCAAATATCAAATCCAGCGCGTTTTATTTGGGCACACCAATCGAGCTCTTCATAGTATAAAAAGAAATCTTCAGGCATACCGCCTACATTTTCAATAACTTCTTGACTAATCATCATAGCAGCACCGTGCGCATAAGCCGTCTCGTAAGCGGTGTCGTGTTGTCCTTTGTCCGTTTCATTTTTACCGATTGCTTCATTTCTGCCTGTCAGTGAACTCATTTCGGTGAAACCAGCGTATTGAATCACATTCGGATTATCATAATAACGGATTTTTGGACTGACCGCACCGATGTCAGAATTTGTTGAAAAACGTGACAACAATGACTCAATCAAACCATCGGTTAAAATCGTATCGTTATTGATAAAAAATAGATAATCGCCTGTTGCGGCTGCAATACCCAAGTTGTTACCACCCGCAAAACCGAGATTTTCGGCACTCACAAGGTTTTTTACTGAGGGGTATGCTTTTTTGAAAATAGCAGAACAATCCTCCAATGAGCCATTGTCAACAACGATGACTTCGACGTTTTTATAGCTGTTTTTCTCAATCGAATGTAGTAAATCAACTGTAACCGCCGCTTGACGAAAGTTAACAGTGATGATAGAAACCAAAGGTTTTTGCGTTTTCATGCCCATTTAAATTTTGAAAATACCATGCGATAGGCGGGTAAAACACCATAAATAGTCCGTCTAAAATCCACATCCATCCAACGGCGCAACAAAATTTGTCCAACGCCAATCGTTACAAAAATAGCAGATGTTGTCGCCACTGCGGCCCCCTCAGTACCATAACGCGGAATGAGCAAAGCATTGAACAAAATCGTAACAAACATGCTGAAAATCAACATTTTAAGATTCCATTCAGGTTTACCAACGGCATCTAAGGTCACGCCAAAGAGTCTGCCCCACGGCTTGACAATACCCGCAAAAGCGAGTATTTGAACCAAAATAGTGGCATCTAAAAACTTTTCTCCTGCCACAATAAGGACTAAATATTTAGCCCCAAAAATAGTAAACAAGGTAACTGGAACAGTAAATGCGAGTAGCCCTGCAACAGATTTTTCAAAAAGTTGGATGACCCCATCAGTACCGCCTTGTCTGTTTTCAGTAGCAATTTTTGGCAATAATACAAGTCCAAGCATATTTAATGGAAAATCAATATAGCTGATAAGACGAGAGGCAACATTGTAAACTGCAATCGCTGCAGGTGGCATAAAAGCTCCTAATAACAATATATCTACCCTTTGAAACAGCATGGAACTCAAATTTGAACCCAAACCGTAACGTCCAAAATTGAACAGTTTTTTGAGCCAATATCTTTCAATGGGAGCAAAATTGATTTGTCTGATATTCCTTTTTAAAATAACACATAAAGCTGCGAGAGACGCTGGTATTTGGAGTAAAACAAGTATTTCTGCACTCATTATGTTAAAATATAACTTTACAAAAGCCGTTAACAGACAATAAGTTGCACCAAAAATACTCGCTGTCAGCATAGAAGTTTTGAAGTTATGCACCGTCATTTGCCAACCATCAAAAAAGCGCAAAGCAGCATTCAAGACGGTCAAAATGACGTAACCCAACATCATTATTGGCAAATCGGGCATTTGAAAGACACCCCTCAGTAAATAACTCAAAATCACAAGAATCAATGCCCCTGTAATACTCGACCCAAGGCTCAAAACAAGGGCAGCGGAAGCGATACGGGAACGGTCGTTGGAGTTGTGTGTCGTGAAATGAACCATGCTATTTTGAATCAAACCCATACGTCCCATCTCGATAAACGATGTTAAGGTTAAAAACATAGCCCATGCGCCAACGCCTTCAGGTGTTAGCCAACGAACAACCATTAAAAAATGAACAAGCGCGAATCCTTGCTGTGCAGCACCCGCTACCATCGCGTGGCTACTGGAACGGAAAAAGTTGGGTTTTTGCATTTATTTGTTTGAATTTGTAGCGTTACACCTAAGTTCGGGAAACTTTAAAAGTTCTCGAACGTGTAATAGAATCAAAGCGCAACTTCAAATTTTATATCTTCTTTACTTTTTTTCGTTGCTAATACTTGTTCATAGACCCCCTCAGTATCAGCAGCAATTTTTGACCAGTTGAACTTTTCGGCGACCATTTTTCGCCCATTTTCGCCCATTACTTTCGTTTTTTCTGGATTTCGATACAATTCATTGATGGCATCAGCAATTTCTTGAATGTCATGTGGATTGAACAACAAACCATTAAACCCATGTGTGACAACCTCTGGCACACCACCCACATTAGCCGCTACCACTGCCTTTCCACAAGTGTTCGCTTCAAGTAAAACGATGCCTTGTGTTTCGTGAAAAGAAGGGCAAACAAGGGCAAATCCTCGTTTTATCCAAGTCAAAACATTGTCGTTCGATTGTGCGCCTACCAATTGGACACGGTCAGCGACCCCCTCAGTACCGATAAGTTCTTCCAGTTCTGCGCGATTCACACCATCGCCAATCATAACAAGTTTGATATTCTTATCTACCTTTTTCATCGCTTTCACGAGTTGAAAAATACCTTTGATGCGGTCGAGTCGCCCAACAAAAATGAGGGTATTTTCGTCAGACATAATACCTTCATTTTGTAACGTTTTAACAACGACTCCATTTGGTATAATAATTCGTGGTCTTTCTGGTTTTTGAATATCTAATGCATTCAGTTCATGCCGCATTTCATGACTTACCGAGATGATGGCATCGCTGTTTGTAAAGGCGTTTTTTTCAAAATAAGACGCAAAACGTTGATGTATTCTTCTGTCTAAGTTCAAAATTTGCTTTGAAAATTTATTTTCTAAAGTCACCAAACCATGAAATGTTGTAAAAACAGTGGTTTTGTTATGCTCTTTTGGGAATAAAAAGCCACTTCTACCTTGTAAATGTACAATATCATAGTCGAATTGATTTTTTTTCAACCACAACCATGCGCTGACGTTGAAGCTCAACTCTTCAAGAAGTGTGGGTAAAAAAGGGAATCTACGCATTGGTAGATAAGGGACTTCAATAACCGTAAAGCCATTTAGCGGATATCTTTGCACGCCTTTTCTGATGCTACCCGCCGTCAAAACAGATATGTTATGCCCGCGTTGTGCCAAGTGCGCGGCCAATTCAGATGTGTGCGTCTGGATACCTCCTTGATAGCGATGCGGCAATGATTTGCAGATATATAGTATTCTCATCTTTCTACTTCGATGTTTTCTTGCTCCTTTTCTTCGGAACGTTTTTTATCTTTTTTACCACTATTAATGCCGGCAAAAATGCCAATCATAAAAAAAACCATGATAATATTCCACGGCATACCTTCTCCTAACATAGTAATAATTTATGCTTAGTAATGATGAATATTGTAATAATGAATGATAAATATTTATTATTCATTATTACTTTAATGAACAATGACTTCGTGCGATGTATGGATAAACCGACGGCTGGCTTCCCGCAAATTGGTGAGCGCCATGAATGTTGCACCCAAAGTACGTGGTATTGCGAGCCACATAGCCCGGTTTTCTATTGCAAAACAATATTTTGGCATTGCCAAAACAAAAGATAAAACATTGATAACGAATGCACTAAATGCTAAGATTGCCATTGTGTCATTTTGAAAAACAATATTAACAAGGCTCATCAGCATCAATGCAAACGGTAAAATCAAACGGGGAGGCAAAGCCATCTGTATAGCTTTGTTAAAATGATCAAACTGCCCCCTCAGTATAAAACGCATAAATGCCGTTGGTATGAACAGTTTTGCGTAACGATATTGCGCGGCAATCCAACGGCTTCTTTGTTTAGAAAACTGCTTTGAATGACCGACTTTTTCGTCATAAACAATGGCATCGGGGTCGTAATTGAGTTTAATGCCTTCGCGTGTCAAGCGCAATTCTATCTCTTTATCAAAGCCACCAATTGCCTCCACTTGCGGCATTATCGTTTCAAAAAGATTATAATCAAAAGCCATGCCCGAACCTGCCAAACGAACCGAAAGCCCCAATGCGCTGTGTCCATTGCATAAAATATGGTTGTTAATGTCTTCGCTCGCCGCATCAAGTAAGGCGATGCCTGTTTGACCGTTTTTAGCGGCACGACGCCCCTGTAATGCCACAATATTTTCCTCAAAACGGGCATTAACGCGGCTTAAAAAGTCCGTTTTCATCACATTATCGGCATCGAGGACGACCGCAATATCAAATTTGCTGGTATCAATTATTTTGAGTGCCACATTCAAAGCCTTTGCTTTTGTGCTTTTTTCAAATGCCACTTCGACAACTTGAAGGGACATAAACCTTAATTTTTTGATTGTTTCGGCTTTCAATTTATCGGCAATGACGATGACTTCGTAGGCATCTCTTGGATATTCCTGCGTTAAAGCTGCTTTGGCAGACGATAAAATGACAGCATCTTCTTGATAAGAAGGAATAAAAACCGCCATGCGACGGGTCTGAGTGACTGCTGACAAAGGTTTATTTTTGAAAAACCGACCTGCCACCGAAAAGAAGAATTGAAAGATAGCACCCCATGCGAGATAAACTATAACGATGATGTTAAGAATTGTAAAAAGCAACATAGTTAATGTGGTTATGAGTTGAGCAATAGAAGTCGAAACAGCCTTTTATGTCATGCGAGAGACGCAGATACTGAGGGGGTGCAGTTTGATAGGAAAGCAGTTTTCTCTTCTTTTTCTTTCAAAAGTACAGGAATTTTGAAAAAAAATTTGATGTGTTTCGGCTTTTGGTCGTATTGCTACTGAAATTGGTCGTTTTAGAGCGGTGGTAGAAATCTTTTTAAGAAAAATAATAATATATTTTATGCCACTCAAAATATTATGCCTTTGCGACTTGCTCTGCTGCGAGTGCCTCTGCCATAATATCCTCATCGAACTTAGGGGCTAGGAAAATACACGGAATTAATACGCCCAAGATGATGGCTGTTGGCAATTGACTATATACAGCATTCCCATAATTTGCCATAAAAATACCACACATAGAACAGTAAATGCCTGCTATTTTTGCCTTTAACACAGGGTCTCGGAGATGCCAAATAACAAAGCCGCCTTTGCCGATAAAAAAGCCAAACATGAAAAGATGTAAGCAGATGCCTATAATACCCGTTTCTGCCCAGAGTTTGACGTAATAGCTATCGGTTGCGGTGTTGCCCAAAAGGCTGTAAGGGGCAAAACGGAAACCCCAATAACCTGCCGCACCAATGCCACCACCAAACGGTCGAGTAGCCAAATGGCGCCCAAAGGTCTTTTGATTGGCGATTCGCACCAACAGCGAAGGATCATTAGGATTAAAGGCGGTTCTCATACGTCGGACTTGTTCTACGTTTTGAAGCGCCATTGTATTATTAAAAAAAACAAACACGCCTCCAGCCATGAGTAAGCCCACCATCAAAACTTTAAAGTTTTTGCTCAAGAACAAATAAACCAATATACCTATAGCCGGTACAGCAACGGCGCCACGTGTCCCTGAAATGCCGAAGCCCACAAAGGTCATAATGGTCGCAAAACCGTAAAAAATCTTTTCCCCTCTTGGTACAGGGGAAAAGGTAATGATACCGCACATCAACGCAAACATGGCTTGCGATGAGCCAAATTGCCCCGCATCGCTGTAAAAGGAAAAGACGCGTAGGACACCTGCTAATATATGTGTAGATGCAAAACCTTCAACGTAGAGCCAAGAGTATTCTGCCGCATCAACGCCAAAAATCATTTGGCGCAAACCCCATAGCGTACCTACAATAGAAAGCCAAGTTGACAATTTCATGAAGGATTCCATCTGTTTTCTATCCTTGAAGAGCATAAAAACTAAGCCAAATGCCATCAATTGATAGAATCCATCGCCCCGCATGGCATAAAACCAACATTCCACACCGTTCGATTCGGGGTTTATTATTTCGAGAAAAACTAAACCATACCAAACAGTAGTCACAATCATGACACCGTTGTTCAAAGGCGACCAATCTTTCTTTTTTACTTGAAAAAGAAGTGCAAGCCAACCAAGAAATAGAAAAATATCAATCAATAACCCCCAAGGCGCACTAACATAACGTGAAATACC
This sequence comes from Saprospiraceae bacterium, assembly GCA_043744475.1. Taxonomy (GTDB): domain Bacteria; phylum Bacteroidota; class Bacteroidia; order Chitinophagales; family Saprospiraceae; genus JAAFJT01. The sequence goes on from JAYTUR010000169.1 coordinate 9,586, forward strand.
TAATACAAAAAATGAAGCCCACAGTGTCA
>JAYTUR010000170.1:0-2477 GCA_043744475.1 Saprospiraceae bacterium
TGGGTGCATTTATCAACAAAAAATCTGGCTTGATATATTCTGGTTCGTTGAAATAGTAGCTGCCCCAAAAACCTTTAAGCCACCATAAACCCATGAAAATCAAGGCAGTATCTGCCAATGGTAAGAAAAGGGTTTTAAAAAAATGAGTCGTCACCGTCAAAGCAGCTCTAATCCACACTGCTGCTTGCATCAAGGTGATGAATGCCGTCGCTTGTTGCCCTTTGAAGTGTTTTTTAGCAAAAATTATCATCGCCCCATAAAATACACGGACGTAGTTGAGACTCCCTTTTTTCGTGGATTCACCTTTATAATGTATGATGGTCGTATCGCCAAAATAATAATTTTTAAAACCGCCTTTAACGATGCGATAGGATAGGTCAATGTCTTCGCCATACATAAAAAAATCCTCGTCGAGTAAACCCACTTTGCCCAAAACTGACCGCCGCATCAACATAAAAGAACCGACCAACACATCAATAGGGTAGGTGCCCGTTTCAGACAAATGACCAAGGTAATAACCGTTGAAAATAGGCGATTTTGGAAACAAACGCGACAAGCCAAACGACTTACAAAAGGCGACCCAAGGCGAGGGAAACCCCCGTTTTGATTCAGGTAGAAATGTACCTGAACCATCAATCGTCCGAACGCCTAAACCACCCGCATCGCTATGCAAGTCCATGAAAGCCAATGTTTTATGAAATGTGTCTTGCTGTACAACGGTATCAGGATTTAACAATAAAACGTACTCCGCCGAAGATGCTCTAATGGCTTGATTATTGGCTTTTGAAAAACCAACATTGTCTCGATTGACGATGAGTTGCACTTCTGGAAATTTCTCTTGCACCATCGCTACCGAGTCGTCAACAGAGTTGTTGTCCACCACCCACGTTTCAACGGCAAGCCCAACCGATGCTTTGCGCACGGATAGTAAGGCTTGTTCGAGAAAATGCCGAACGTTGTAATTGACGATAATGACTGCGAGTTTCATATAATAATAGGCAACAGGCGATAGGCAATAGGCGACAGTATGATGCCTGTTTCCTATTGCTTGTCACCAAATTTTGGCAAAAATAATTAAAAAAGCGACCCCCTCAGTAGAGAAAGCCGCTTTTCACCAATTTTGAAAGTTCAAACTATCTTGCAACAATAGTGTCGTTATTTTTGATAAGGCTTTTTGCTTGCTGTTTCATATTGTCAACAACGGTCATTAACAAGGCTTCATCGGTTGGAAATGGGGTAGGGCGACCACCTAACCGACAAGCGATTTCATTCCGTAAAGCCCGACGGTCGCCTTGAAAATTGACAAAAACATTGTTAAATAGTGCGTTTGATTCGATTGGACGGCTCAAAATTCGTTCGTTGGTGCGGTTGTCAAAATATTCAACATAACCTGAAATACGAGCTTCTTTTGTTTGAAAAATTTCAAAAACATCGGCACGCACCCAACGGAATTTTTTGGTTTTGATGTCATTCCCCAAAGAGTCTTTTTTGACATTGCCGTTTCTGTCCAACACATATTCAAAACCATCTTCAACTTGGGCTTCTTCGATGTGGTGGTCGCGGCGTTCCCGATTTGGGCTAACATCAATATTTGTCATACGCGCCACTATCGTATAGTCATAACGCAAGTTTTCGTCCTTAAAAGTGTGGTATTTTACCCATTTTTCGTTGATATCACGGACAAAAATGCTTTCTAATTCACGCTCAAAGCTTTCAGGCAGATAAGCACGGCTGTCATTTTCAACTTTCACGTAAACATGGTTAATACCGAGTGCATACGCTTCGTTGCTCAATTGTTTCACGTCTTTGTAGGTCGCATAATACCTTGAAATGGCGTTAAAATCGTCATAAGCGGCACGGGCTGTGCGACGGTCGCCTGATTTTGCAAGGTCTAATTTGCCAACGGCACGGTCGTAAAGATAGGCTGCAGCTCCTTCGCGGGCTTCTGCAATGGTCGCACCGACCCCCTCAGTAAAACGCAGATTTTCAAGCAGTCCGTAATACTTTTCATCATTCATCGCCAAAAGTGGACGCACTGCCTCTTGCCGACGATTGATGCTTGTGGCAAGGGTAAAAATATCGTCCCATTGTTCAGGATTGTTGTCCAAACGTAGGCGACCCAATTTATCGATTTCCCGTTTATTGATATAATTAAACGCTTCAACAAGCGTTGCTACGTCGTGTTCTTTGACCTTTGTTTTGCGTAAACGTTCGATGGCTTGGTCAACAGCTTGGTCATAATTGCCGTTTTCAAAAGATTTCTGTGGACTTTTACAAGCAGAGAAAACGACGAGATAGATGGTAAAAAAGGCGATTGCAAAGACATTTAGCTTTTTCATAACTGTGGCATTTAATCGTGAGTAGAATAGATTTTCCGTTGGTTAGAAATTTCGGTTGCCCTGTGATTTCTGGTTTAAAGATGCGCTTGTTATTGTCATATTGTCAAATTTTAACAAGCCGCTTAACGGGTATTTAAC
>JAYTUR010000171.1:0-2474 GCA_043744475.1 Saprospiraceae bacterium
AAAATTAACTTCGGTCTGATAGGTTCTTTTTCTTGTACGCTTTTTTTGCGAAGCAAAAAACAGGGCGAAATCTGTTTAGTGCGTAACATCAGTCAATAAATCGGGCAGAATCTAATCAAATGCGTGAACGACGCAGCATAAAACGATTGTCAGAAAAAGTCGAATAATCATCACCATTGAAAGATTTTGCGCCCTTAGTTTCGACATATTGAAACTGTGGCTGAATATATCCACTCAATCGGATTTGGTCGAATCGAGTCAAGATAGAAAGCATATCCTTACCCATTGATTTAGATGTGTCAATCATATCCATTAAATATTGTGAACGGGCAGGCACGGAGAAAAGGAGAAAGCACACAACAGCAATATTGAGCTTTTTATTAAAATGATACATACAGATTTGAATTAAACTTTTTGAATAATTGGGTCAAATGTAAGGTGAACTGACAAAAACACTAACCTCGCAGTAAAAAACTTAACAATAACTTAAACTATATTTCATATTCAAGTTAAACTAAACGTAGATTTTTGTATTGTTCCAACTTTCATTGGATGCATGTTACATACATTTTTGAATAATTTGGAGACCTTTCCACAAGTGCGTGGAAAGGTTTTTCAAACTTAACATTAACTTAATGTGGAAAATTATGTAGAAATTGCTGCCCGATTCAATTTTACACCATTCAAAAAGTATGTAAATCATTATTCAAATAACAATTTAACCAACTTTTGCCCATGTTCGGCATTGAAATTACTGCCCTTTCGACAGGCTTATTCATAGCATTTGTTGCTTGCCTTGTCATGATTTTTTTCTTTGAATTTGTGAACGGTTTCCACGATACAGCTAATGCTGTTGCTACCGTAATTTATACCAAAAGCTTAAAACCGATGACAGCGGTTGTTTGGTCCGGTGCTTGGAACTTTGCGGGTGTTCTGTTTTCTTCCTATCTGGGTTTCGAAGTGGCCATGAAAATAGCTAATCTATTGCCTGTTGAAGCCGTTATGTCACAAGCGCCTGCCCAATCTGCAGCCATGGTTATGGCGGTATTATTAGGTGCTATCATTTGGAACTTGGGCACTTGGTATTTTGGTATTCCATGTTCTAGCTCACATACATTGATTGGTTCTTTGATAGGTGTCGGTATCGTTTTCTCTACTTTACCAGAAAACACATCTAAAATCGGTGTCAATTGGTCAGAAGCGATAAAAATTGGCAATGCCTTGTTGTTTTCACCGCTTTTCGGTTTTTCGATGGCCATTGTCTTGATGTTCATATTGCGATCAACCATTAGAAGCGAGACATCGAAAGGCATTTTTAAAGAACCACCTGCTGATGCAAGTCCGCCGCTTTGGATTAGAGCTATCCTAATCACTACGTGTACATTGGTCAGCTTTTTTCATGGTCAGAATGATGGACAAAAAGGTATTGGTCTTTTGATGGTTGCCTTGATGACTTTCATGCCAATGCAATACTCTTTGTCACCTAATTTTGATGCTGCTAAAGTGCAAAATTCATTGACGATTATTCAAGAAGCAATTCCTAGCGACCAAGTTAAAAACCAATTTGCACCGAAAGAATTGGCTGCAACGATTGAAACGATTGAGTTTTTGAAAACAGATATCAATACAGCAAATGACGTTAAAAGTCGCTTGAGCATCCGTAAACGTATCAATTTGTTGACTAAAAACGTCAAAACAATCCTTGATGAACCGAATATCATCACGGATAAGCAAAAGCGCGCTGTCATCAAAAGCGAAATCAAAACGCTGTCAGAATACACTCATTATGCACCTTTTTGGTCAATCATACTCATTTCTGTCGCGTTGGGTCTCGGCACAATGATTGGCTGGAAACGTATTGTAGTGACGATTGGTGAAAAGATTGGTAAACGTCACATGACTTACGCTGAAGGTGCAACCGCTGAAATTATTGCGGCTTCGACCATTGGTTTGTCTTCTTATTATGGCTTACCTGTTTCAACCACACACGTATTGTCTTCAGGTGTTGCTGGTGCGATGGTCGCTTCAAAAGGCGTTAAAAACCTTCAAAAAGGAACGATAACAAACATTGCACTTGCTTGGGTACTTACTTTACCCGCAACGATTATTTTGTCGGGTGGTTTGTACTTGGTGTTCCGACTTTTTGCGTAAGATTCGCCCCCCCTCAGTATAAAATTAAAAAAGCCTTGTAAACGATTGTTTTACAAGGCTTTTTTAATTTTATACTAGGGGGTGGCTTGTTTTTTTTCCAAGCGCAGAGTTGCTAAGAAACTGTTTTAAAACCTAAGGTAGAGAATCACTCCCTATTTCTAGTAAAGCGAGAAATGCGTAAAAAGGAGTTTTTTTAGAGCGAAGTTTATTTTACTCATCGCACATCTTTTTGCGTCCAAAGGACTCCTTCGGAGAAGCAAGCAACAGTGCGTAGTTGCATTCTGTTTTTACAGGAAAGCCCTTTCCTTCAAAATTGTTTTACA
>JAYTUR010000172.1:0-9581 GCA_043744475.1 Saprospiraceae bacterium
TTGGGTGTAACCACCATATATACATGTGACCGTACTGTTTTGATTATCGCAATTGCCATACATGCGGCTGCGGGCGGTATTATAACCGAGGTCAATATGAGTGGGCAAACTTGCTCGAACGGTTGCTCTAAAACTCACACAATCACCTGTTCCGACGGTATTTGTTAGAAAACTGCCTGACAAAGGCGAAGCCGTAACGTAATCAATAGGCGTGGTACAGGTTTGAAAATTATAGATTTGAACATAATAAGTCGTATTTGCCGTCAAACCTGTAACGGTAACGCTTGACGAAATGCCATTGTAAACCGTTTGTTGGCCACTGCCATAAGTCGTGACTGCTGTATAAGTTGTACCATCAACGGGTGGTGTAAAGCTGTTTGTTGTGTTCAGAAATACCAATGTATTAGAGCCATCGCCTTTTGTCCATGAAATAGTTCCCGATGTGTTTGATGGTGCGGCTGAAAAATTAGAGGCTTGAGTGGTCGGTGTCGTGCAAGGCAAAGTCCCTAAAATTTCGATGTCATCAATTTGCCATTCTTTTGTTACAGTCGAAGTGCCGTAATATTTGAAGGCAAAACGAACCGTTCCTGTTAGTGTGCTGATATCACGAGAAGGATAAGTGGTAAAAGCAGAGGGTAAAGTTGATGTATTATTCGCAACTAAGGAGGGTAGTGAGATTGCAGTCCATGTCGTTGTCGCAGGATTGCCGGTATAATTGGTCGTGTAATACAACTCAATCATAGGACCATTGTAGCGATTTTTGTACTTAAAACTGAAGGTTTCAGCAGTACTGTTGTCCATATTAATTTCTGGAGAAACCAGCCAATCTTCGTCATTTTCGTCGCCAAATCCATTGATATCAGCATAACCAGAAGCAAATGTCCAAAAATCAGTTGGTCCAAGAACATCCACTGCTATCCAATCGCCAGATGAATTGGTGTTAAAATTTTCGGAATGAATAATAGTTTGTGCGCTTAGAGAAAAAAAGAAGGCTACAAAAAATGTGAACGTCGTAAAAAATCTTTTCATAATGTTTATTTAATATGTGACTGGTGGTAGGTTGAAAAAAGAGCGCAAATATAGGGTTTTTACCTTTAGATTAGGGTTAGCTTTAGGTTAATTTTATAAAACCAAATATAAAATCAATAGGGTTTTTATGTCATGGTTTTCAATCAACAAATACTTAACTTTGCGCTTGAATGTTTCATAACACGAATTTTACAAATTGAGAGATTTCATTTAGTTTTGTTTTAGGAGGTTTTAAGCTTTGAAATCGTGTGGCTTTTATTTAGTGTCATTTGTGAAATTCGTGTCACTAACCAAAATTTAAAATTATGAAAAAAATAGTCATTCTCGGGGCAGGTGAAAGCGGTGTAGGTGCAGCGTTATTGGCAAAAAAACAAGGTTTTGATGTCTTTGTGAGCGATAAAAGCCCAATAAAAGACAATTATAAAGCAGAATTAGACGCTGCTGAAATCGCTTATGAAAGTGGTGTGCATACTGAGGGGGTCATTTTGACAGCCGATGAAATCATCAAAAGCCCGGGTATTCCTGAAAAAATTGCTTTGATTCACAATATTCAAAGGCATAAAATTCCGATTATTTCTGAAATTGAATTTGCGAGTCGTTTTACGAAATCGCGCATCATTGGCATTACGGGTTCAAACGGTAAAACGACGACAACGAGTTTGGTTTATCACATTTTCAAAACGGGCGGTTTGGACGTTGCCGTAGGCGGCAATATAGGCAAAAGTTTTGCGCGATTGCTTGCTGAAGAGCCTGAACATGATTTTTACATACTCGAGTTGTCCAGTTTTCAGCTTGATGGCATTCATACGTTTAGACCCTATATTTCTATTTTGTTGAATATTACGCCCGATCATCTTGACCGTTATGACTACAAAATGGCGAATTATGTCGCCTCCAAATTTCGGATTACGATGAATCAAACCGAAGACGATATTTTCATAACCAACAAAGAAGACCTTGAAATCAAGCGTTTTAGGGAGACTAACATCATACAACCGAACGAATGGGTCATTTCAACCCATTTTGACTCCGATTTACTGAGGGGGCGTTTTGATATGTCAAAAACCAATTTGCGCGAACCACACAATTATTTCAATGCGTCGTGTGCGATTGCGGCAGCGATTGTTTGTGGTGTGGGTGATGCCAAAATCCAAAAGGGACTGGAGACATTTGTGAATGCGCCACATCGCCTTGAATTTGTTGCCAATATTAACGGAACGGACTATATCAATGACTCGAAAGCGACCAATGTGGACTCCGTTTATTGGGCTTTAAAGGCAATGAAAAAGCCGACGGTACTCATTTTAGGCGGTCAAGACAAAGGAAATGACTACAAATCCATTGAAAAAATAGTCGCTGAAAAGGTAAAAGCCATTGTGTGTATGGGCGTTGACAACAAAAAACTTATTGAATTTTTTACACCTGTTGTTAAAAATATTGAAGAAGCACATTCCGCAGCCGAAGCAGTGCGCATAGCAGCTAAATACACTGAGGGGGGTGATGTTGTGCTTTTGTCACCTGCCTGTGCGAGTTTCGATTTGTTCAAAAATTATGAAGATAGGGGAGAGCAGTTTAAGAAAGAGGTTTTAGCCATGGTATAAAAAGTTAGAAACAACAGCTTTTGAGGCACCCGCTTCGGTTGATATACAACACTTACGGAACAAGTTAATGACAAGACGAATCAAAAGCTCTATAGGCTGGTTCGTAAACAAAGACGTTTAGATTTGACCATTTTTTATCAAAATCAGGTGAATTAACGCATGTTAAGCACCATGAAAATATAAATCATTGATTGTCAAATACTTAAATATCCAAACAGGCAATCCAAAAGAACTTATTGACTCAATAGTTTGACTTTCTGAGCGTCGGTATCAACTTTCCAAACGTCGGTAAGTGGATACTCCTTTGCTTTACTACCATTGTCTATAATGTTTTGTTGATACACACTGGCGAGAATCTAAGGTTAGCAAAAAGAAAGAAATATTGATTTTCTAGGACAAAATTAAATTTCAACTTTTTTATTTAAACATTCCAAAAGTTTTAAACTTTTGGAATGTTGAGCCGTAAACGAAATAATATTTTTTAAAGAAAACTATCTATTGTGCCTTTAGGTACGCTCTTTTTTCCATTCTTTCTACAAATACCGTAGTTTTGCGCCCGAAATTCAATAATTATCATTTAAAACCCACTGTTATGGATTATAAAAATAATATTTTGGAAACGATTGGCAATACGCCACTCGTTAAAATCAATAAAATTACGGCTGATTTACCTTGTTTGGTGTTGGGTAAAGTCGAAACATTCAACCCCGGACACTCGATAAAAGACCGTATGGCAGTCAAAATGCTTGAAGATGCCGAAAAAAATGGGCGTATTACTGAGGGGGGCACTATCATCGAATGTACGTCAGGCAACACAGGTATGGGCTTAGCTTTGGCGGCTGCGGTCAAAGGTTATCGCTGTATTTTTACGACAAGTGATAAACAATCGAAGGAAAAAATTGACCTTTTGCGGGCGCATGGGGCGGAAGTTATCGTTTGTCCAACCAATGTTGAACCTCAAGACCCGCGCTCTTATTATTCGATTGCTGAACGTTTATCGAAGGAAATTCCGAACTCATGTTGGATGAATCAATACGACAATCTCTCCAATCGTCAAGCACATTACGAGTCAACAGGTCCTGAAATTTGGCAACAAACGGATGGAAAAATTACACATCTCGTCGTCGGTGTCGGCACAGGTGGTACAGTGTCTGGTACAGCGCAATATCTGAAAGAGCAAAACCCGAACATAAAAGTTTGGGGCATAGATACTTATGGTTCTGTTTTTAAAAAATATAAAGAAACAGGCATATTTGATGAGAATGAAATTTATCCTTATATTACTGAGGGGATAGGAGAGGATATTTTGCCCAAAAACGTGGATTTCAGTTTGATTGATGCTTTTGAAAAAGTGACCGATAAAGATGGTGCAGTGATGGCACGTCGTTTGGCGCGCGAAGAAGGCATTTTATTGGGCTATTCTGCGGGTTCTGCGATGGCGGGGTTGTTGCAAATTGGCGATAATTTTACAAAAGACGATGTAGTAGTCGTTATTTTTCATGACCACGGCAGCCGGTATGTCGGTAAAATTTTCAACGACGATTGGATGCGTGACCGTAATTTCCTTGACGATGAAATGAAAGTAAAAGACATTATGTCGCGCAAATCGAATAAGATTTTTTATTCCGTTACACCGCAACATACTGTTAGAGAAGCCTTTGATATGATGAAACAATTTGATATTTCGCAAATGCCTGTTATGAAAGAAAATGATATGGTGGGTTCAATTGCTGAAAATGCCGTATTGACTTATTTGTTAGAAAACCCAATGCGCCATGGTGACCACAAAATCGAGGAAATTATGGATGCACCTTTCCCAATCGTCAATGAAGATTTGCCCGTCAAGCAGTTGAATCGTTATATTTCTAAAAAAATACCTGCGGTGGTCGCAAAAGACAAAGCGGGGGCGTTACATATTTTAACGAAGTATGATATTATACAGGCGGTGTGAGTATCGCAACTTGCCGTAAGTTTTATAAATGTGCTGAAAACATGTTTGGGAAACTAGAACGCCTCCCGAACGTAGGCATAAATTATTAATTATCAACATTTACGAAATTTTTAAAATTTCGTAAATGTGCTGTTTATTCCGTAATCCCCACCAAATCAAACAAAAACGCATATTCCATCGCCGTTTCTTTAAAACGTTCAAACCTGCCCGAGGCACCGCCATGCCCAGTAGTCATATTGCAAAACATATAAAGTGGTGTCTTTTTATTCGTCCGCAATTCACGTAAACGAGCGACCCATTTGGCAGGTTCCCAATACTGCACTTGCGAATCGTGCAAACCCGTTGTGAGCAAAGTAGCGGGATATGCTTTTGCTGACACTTGGTCATAAGGCGAATAAGATTTCATGTAATCGTAATACGTTTTGTCTTTTGGATTGCCCCATTCGTCAAATTCGCCTGTTGTCAAAGGGATGGATTCGTCGAGCATCGTCGAAATAACATCCACAAAAGGGACTGCTGCGACAACGCCACGCCATAAATCGGGACGCAAATTCATCACCGCACCCATCAACAAACCACCTGCCGAACCGCCCATTGCCATCAATTTTGACTTCGCGCAGTACCCCTCAGTAATCAGCGTTTCAGCGCAAGCAATGAAGTCCGTAAAAGTATTTTTCTTTTTCAATAATTTACCCTCTTCGTACCAATGCCGACCCAACTCCTGACCGCCGCGAATGTGCGCTATGGCATAAACAAATCCTCTGTCGAGCAAACTCAAACGCGCCGACGAAAAATGTGGGTCCATTGAATGTCCATAACTGCCATAAGCATACAACAAAAGCGGTTTTTGCCGTTTTTTAAACAAATTTTTGCGATAAACGATTGATATAGGAACTTTTACACCGTCTTCTGCCGTCGCAAAAACGCGTTTTGAGACATAGTTTTTAGAGTCAAAACTGTCGTCTAAAACAGCTTCGCGCTTCAAAAGCGTAAATTGTTTGGTTGGGACATCATAATCAAAAACGGTACTTGGCGTTGACAAAGACATAAAACCGACGCGCAAAGTATCGGTGTCATAGTCAGGATTGATACCTGTATAAGCCATATAAACCGCTTCGCCAAAGTTCAAATAATGGTCTTCTTGTTCGTTTTTGAAAACTCGGATTTGCGTCAAACCGTCTTTTCGTTCCGATAAAACGAGGTGATTTTTGAAAATATCAAGACTTCCCAACAGTACGTTTTCTCGATTGGGAATGACTTCAATCCAATTATGTCTCAAAGTACCCCCCTCAGTATTTTGAGCATCAGAACACGACATCAAGCGAAAATTTTTAGCTTCCCAATTGGTAACGACATAAAAGGAGTCTCCCGCATGGTCAATCGAAAATTCATGGTGTCTTTGACGGGGTTCAAAAATGCGAAACTCACCCATTGGGTTATCGGCTTCCAAAATACGGTATTCGTTAGAAACTGTTGAATATGAACCAATTACGATGAATTTTTCTGATTTTGTTTTATAAACGACTGCGCCAAAAGTTTCATCTGTTTCTTCATAAATGGCAACATCTTCTGAAGGATTTGTACCTAAAATATGCCGCATAATTTTATACGACCGCAAGGTTTCAGGGTCTTTGAGGGTATAAAAAACAGTCTTATTATCGGCTGCCCAAATCGCGCCGCCCGTAGTGCCTTCGATGCCTTCTTCTAAAATTTCACCCGTTTCAAGGTTTTTAAAATGAATGGCGTAAATGCGCCGACTAACCGTATCCACGCCATACGCCAACCATTTATTGTCGGGCGAAATGGAGCGACTGCCGACAGTGTAATAGTCAAAACCCTTAGCCATGTCATTAACATTGAGCATTATTTCCTCGGCTGCCGCCAAAGTCTCTTTTTTACGGCTATAAATCGGGTATTCCTGTCCTTCTTCGTAGCGCGCGATGTACCAATAGCCATGATAACGATAAGGCACGGACATGTCCGTTTGCGCAAAACGTGCGATAATTTCTTTGAATAGTTTTTCTTGAAACGGCTTAGTATGCGCCATTTTTGCTTCGCGATACGCATTTTCAGCGTTCAAATAAGCGATGACTTTTGGGTCTTCGCGTTGGTTGAGCCAAAAATAGGGGTCAATACGTGTATCGTCGTGTATCGTTAATTCGGTTGGAATTTTACGCGCTTTCGGTTGTTTCATAAATTGAATTGTTGTATTGATAAATGGCTGTATTGTTGAAAAAAAAATCGCCTTCCAGCGATTGAAAGGCGAATGTCTGAAATTTTATTGGAATTTTTATTGTCTTACTGAGGGGTATGTTCGGTTTGCAAGAATTGAATATTTAGATACACATCCTCAATGTCTAATTCAAAAGGTAAACAGACCAATGGTAAAATACCCGATGATATGATTGCTTCAAACTGCCATTTGCCTTTTTCGTTCAATATCCATTGTTCGATTTGGCGTTTGTTTTGCGAAACTAATATGTATTCGCGTAAAGTTTCGCGGTCAAGTTTGAGGAATTCGGCTGCGGTCATTATATTTTTCTTAGGTGCGGCAATTGTCGTTGTCATGTTTTTTCAAATTTTATGTAAAAATGCAATTCGATACAACAAAAAACAAATAATAGGGATTGATTTCTACACAAGCCTTTTTTTATAAAAGAACGCGCTGATATTTTCAGTTTCTCTAAAAAAAGCCGCTTTTTTGCGGAAAATTAATAAATTTCTTCATAACAAAAAACTTTAAAAGATGGAATACAGACGTTTAGGAAAAACAGGATTGCAAGTGAGCGTCCTTTCGCTCGGTTCATGGTTGACATTTGGCAATCAGGTCACTGATGATGTCGCAGAGGAATTAATGAAAATAGCTTACGAGTCAGGTGTCAATTTTTTTGACAATGCTGAAGGTTATGCTTTTGGACAATCAGAAGTGGTGATGGGTAAGGCTTTGAAAAATTTAGGTTGGGACAGAACGACTTATGTCGTGTCGTCAAAAGTGTTTTTTGGCAGTCGCCACAAACCGATGCCCAATCAAACAGGTTTGAGTCGAAAACACATTGTCGAAGCATGCCATGAAGCATTGATACGCCTCCAAACGGACTATTTAGATCTTTATTTTTGTCACCGTCCCGACCCCTCAGTACCGATTGTAGAAATTGTGCGCTCGATGAATACGCTCATCACTCAAGGGAAAATTTTGTATTGGGGTACTTCAGAATGGTCTGCCGTACAGATTATGGAAGCCAATGCGATTGCCCGCGATTTGCATTTAGAAGGACCCATGATGGAACAACCACAATACAATATGTTTTGGCGAGAAAAGGTTGAAAAGGATTATCTCCATATTTATCCAAGTACAGGATTGGGTACGACAATATGGTCACCATTGGCGGGCGGTACTTTGACAGAAAAGTATGCGGATGGCATTCCAACAGACACACGCATGGATATGAAAGGCTTAGATTTTATCAAAAAAGTCAATTTAGCACCTGAAAGATTAGATAAAATCAAGGCTTTAAATGTCGTTGCTAAAGAATTAGGCACGACATTGGCAAAATTAGCTATAGCATGGTGTGTACAAAATCCCAACGTTTCGACGGTCATTTTAGGCGCATCGAAGCCAGTACAATTGCGTGAAACGTTGACTTCGCTTGATGTTGTTCCACTTTTGACCCCCTCAGTAAATAAGCGTTTGGAAGCCATTTTGCAAAACAAGCCAGAGATAATTACTTTATAAATAATGATGCTTGATTCTCAAATGCAATCATTGACTTATACAGATTATAAACCAACTGCGGAGAAACTGCCAGTTTGGGTTTTGCTTGACAATGTGGAAACGCCACGCAATGTCGGTATCATTTTCCGTATTGCGGATACTTTAGGCATTGAAGGCTTGGTGTTGTGTGGCGTTGCGCCCAATCCAAATCATAAATTGTTGAGCAGAACGGCAAAAGGAGCGGAAAGGCACGTGCCTTTTACCTATTTTGACGATGCCAAAACCGCTATTGCTAATTTTCGAGAAAAGGGTTATACCATCATTGCGCTTGAAATTACTGACCAAAGTGTCGATTTAAAAACGGTTGACTTCGCTAAAATGGATAAAATTCTATTGATTGCAGGTTCTGAAAGTAGTGGTATTTCGCAAGACGTTTTAAATGCAGTGGATATATCGGTTCACATTCCAACAGCAGGTTATTGTTTGTCCATGAATGTGTCCGTTAGTATTGCCATAGCTGTTTATGAAATAAGAAGACAGAAAGAAGTGGATAATGGATAATGGATAATAGATAACGGATAATGGAAAGTGTAAAAAGGAGAATGGAAAATGCTGTATTAGATGTATTCTGATACGACATTATCCATTATCCATTATCCATTTTCCATTATCAACTATAAAGTGCGTTTCGTTGAAAAGTAGCCAAACACCCATTGTTCTTTATCGCTGATTTTGTAAAAATAGTCCTCAATAACGACATTTTTGCCATTTTTCAAGAAGGTTCTACGCATTTTAGTCGGACTTTGCGCTCTAATGCGGTATTTATCCCCTGGACTTGTCCATGCCAAAACCCTTGCTTTTTGACCATAACCATCCATCACACGCACCATACCATCTTCTTCTAATGGGTTTTGAATCAACAAATAGCCATCATCAACGGCTTGATTTGTTGGCGGAGTGGTTGCAGGGTTTGTCCCCTCAGTATTGGATTGAGTTGTTTCTTCCGTTGTTGCAGTTGCAACATTGGCAGTTATCTGATTATTTGAAATATTGGATTGCCATTTGAAAACAGCGATAGCAGCAATGATTAATAGAGGTACAATGAAATATGCCCAGTTGATTCTTTTGTAAGCGGGCTTTTTGGGAAAAGGGTTTATGTATTGTGAGGCAGTTAGAGAACGTTCACTTTCAGGTAGGGTCAATTGGATTTCAAGTTCTCTCAGTTTCTGTTCTAAAATAACTAAGTCTTGTTTGAGTCGCAGGTTTTCCGATTTCAACATTTCTGAAT
>JAYTUR010000173.1:0-9573 GCA_043744475.1 Saprospiraceae bacterium
TATGATGCCAGTTATCAAGCTGCAATCGAATATACTGAGGGGCATGACAAAGCATTTATTCACCCTTTCGACAACGAATTTGTGATTGAAGGGCAAGCCACAGTGGGTTTGGAAATCATTGAAGACTGTGATTTGCCGATTGATTATGTCTTTGTCGCAATTGGCGGTGGTGGGTTAGTGTCGGGATTAGGCAGTTATTTCAAGCAAATTTCGCCTAAAACGAAAATAATTGGGGTCGAACCCTCGGGTGCACCTGCCATGCACGAGAGTTTGAAACAGGGCAAAGTTGTTGCCTTAGACCATATTGACACCTTTGTTGATGGGGCTGCCGTCAAAAAAGTAGGTGAAAAGACGTTTTTAATTGCTCAAAAGGTGCTTGATGACATCATTTTGGTGCCAGAAGGAAAAGTTTGCACAACAATTTTGCAACTTTACAACGAAGAAGCCATCGTAGCTGAACCTGCAGGAGCGATAACGATAGCAGCACTTGACTTTTATAAGGATAAAATTAAGGGTAAAAATGTTGTTTGCATCATCAGTGGTGGTAATAATGACATCACAAGGATGGAAGAAATCAAAGAAAGGAGTATGCTTTATGAAGGTTTGAAGCATTATTTCATCATTGATTTTCCACAACGGGCAGGGGCTTTGAGAGAATTTTTGAATCAGGTGTTGACTCCCGATAACGATATTACGCATTTTCAGTATATCAAAAAGCAGAATAGAGAAACAGGGCCAGCCGTTGTCGGCATCGAATTGAAAGGAAAAGATGAATACGAAGGTTTGATTAGCCGAATGAACGAAAATGGTATTCGGTTTCAGACTTTAAATGACAATCCCCGCTTGTATGAATTACTTGTATAGCACTGGTTTAATTATACAGATAAAATAAAATAAATATTTGTAGTACAAGACTCTTCGAAGTATTATCTTTGTCTTATCATCATTATTTTTAAAACTTACACAAATTATAAGCTATGAGAGCAGTCATTGTCGAAGACGAACCAAGCGGGATGAAAAACTTACAAAATCTCCTCGCAAAATATTGTGAACACATCGAAATAGTCGCCACAGCCGAAGATGTTGAAGGTGCGGTTAAGATGCTAAATACACCATCGGTTATGCCCGATGTTGCTTTTTTGGACATCAGCTTACCCGATGGCTTGGTTTTTCAAGTCCTAAATCAAGTAGAGGACATCAATTTTGACATTATCTTTGTGACGGCTTACAAAGATTTTGCCATAAAAGCCTGTGACTATGGCTCAATTGGTTATATTGTCAAACCCATTGACCCCGATGAACTGCAAGCTGCTGTCTCAAGGATAAGGGCTGGTAAATCCAACAAAATAAAAGAACGGTTGGAGGTGACAAAAGGACATTACGCCAATCCGAACGCCTTTGGTAAAATGAGCATTTCAGCAATTGATGGTTTCTATTTTATCAATATCAAAGATATTGCGCGCCTTGAAGCCGAAGACAATTACACGCACATCTTTACAAGGACAGGCGAGAGAATGACGGTCGCAAAAACCATCAAATCCTATGAAGAACTTTTGTCAGGTGTTAATTTTTTTCGCGTTCATAAAAGACATCTCATCAACCTAAACTTTATGAGTAAATTTATCAAAGGCGACAGTTTAGTCATCATGGATGACGGGGCAAATATAGACGTTTCACGCCGTCGTCGCCCTCAGTTTATGGAGTTGATGAAACGATTACAGGTTGAAATTCAGGAATTATAAAGATTTGATATTAATTATTTTAAGCAATTGGCTATCAATGACTTAGTTGAAAAAAAATTGTTTTTTTTAAAAAAAATATAAGTTATTGAAACTATATCTAGATTGGTAACGTAAATCTTAGAGAAACAAAAAACAGGCATTTCCGAGAACCGATTACTCTGTTCAAACATTTCTAACAATAGATTTTTAATAATCATTTTTACAAGGTTGATTTTCATTTATTTAAGCATAATTTTAATAGTCATGTTTTAAAGAATAAATTTAGACCTAATGTAATTTTGTTATTTACGGAAATAATCCTATTTTTATCCACTAATTCAATTAGATGACCACCCATGAATAAATTAAAGTCATTATTGAGCAAAGACCATAACTTACAATATACGAATTTTACAAATCCAGGTACTATGATGGAAGACAAAAAAGGAGGCAACATCAATCATGGTTCAAAAAGCTTGCAAGACCTTAAAAAAGAATTGCAAGAACTGACAAATCAACAGTCCCTTACAGTTACAGGGGGCAAAGCATTGGAAAAAGACAAGTGGAATAGCCATTGTGGTGGCATCGTTCCTCAATGATTTTTCAAAACAATGTCGTTTGAACCATCGTTCCACTTATGTGTTGAGCAAAGAATTGGATAGTTGCAAAACTCAAAAAACGGGAGGCAGGCTGAGGCATTGTCTCCCAATTCTTTTTTTAGGAATAAACGAGTTAAGTTATCAATTTTTCTTAATTTTGAGACTCATTTTTCGACTAACTCTCCCCCCTCAGTATTTGTCTTAAAACAAAATATTTTTGAACATGCCCTCTACCGCTTTAGTCGCATCACATATCAAAGAACTAGAAAATCGTCTCAATCATATTGAAGACGATGCCACTAAAATGTTTGCACTAAGCGAACTTTCTGAATTTTATACCTTCACGAATATTCGCGAAGCCCAAAAACTACTTTCCGAACTTCAAATAATACTTCAAAAACATCAAAATCCAGATTTGATGTTAATGTTCCATCTCAATACTGCCATTGTCGAAAATCAATTTTACAACTATAAACTGTCTGAAATTCATTTCATACAGGCTTTAGAAATCGTTGAAAATGAAGGCAATGTCACTCAACAAGTCGAAGTATATATTGACTATGCTGGAACACTTATCAATCTCAATGAGAAAGAAAAAGCCATGCATTTTATCGAAAAGTCGCAACGGCATCTTATTTCTTTTCCCGACGAAATTTTATCTGCCCGCCTAATATGTCGTGAAGGCATTGTGTGGTTACATTATACAGACTACGATAAAGCAACAGAATTGCTTTTCCAAGCTGAAAAAATGTTTGCCGACATCGACCCTAAAAAATTACAAATCAAAGACTTATACTTTCAAACTCTTGTTTATTCTGGCTTGGGTTTGATTTTTG
Source organism: Saprospiraceae bacterium (assembly GCA_043744475.1). GTDB lineage: Bacteria > Bacteroidota > Bacteroidia > Chitinophagales > Saprospiraceae > JAAFJT01. Next base: position 3,157 of record JAYTUR010000173.1, read on the forward strand.
AAAAAACAGGAGACCGAGAACGATGCGTGAAAGCATACAGGCGTGTTGTCGAAATGTGCGAAAAAGCAGGTATCAGAAGCCGCCTCGCTTGGCATTATGTCAACGTCGGAAAAGCCTATATGACACTTGATGATTACGACAATGCCGAAGAGTTTTTCTTAAAAGCTGACCGCATCAAAGATGATATCAGCTTATCAGCAAGGGCTCATGCGACGGCTAATTTGGGTTTTTGCTACTATCTCGGCGGTCGTTACGATGAGGCTTTAAACCTCTACAATCGAGCTGAAATCATATATAAAAGAAAGACTGACGACTACGAAAACTTATCCATTTTGTCAAGGTGGAAAGGACTGCTTTTTGATGCCATTGGCAAATCAAAAAGGGCGGAAAAACGACTTGTTGAAGCCTTAGAATTGGCGAAATTGGGTAAAGATACCAAGCAACAAGCCATTATTTGCAGCGATATTGCTGATATGTATGCCGATAAAGGTGATTACAGAAATGCTTATGATTATGAAGTTTTGCACAATCAATTGGTGAAAAAGTATTATGAAGAAAACAATAAAATCAAAATTGATGAACTTGAGTTTAAATATGAAGCTGAACGCCGCCGAAAAGAAGCCGAATTGCTTCGTTTACAAGCGACAGGATTGCAATTGAAAGCCTTGCGTGCGCAAATGAACCCACATTTTATGTTCAACGCGCTCAATTCGATTCAATATTATATCAACAGCAATGACCGCGAGTTTGCGGCAAAATGTTTAGCACGATTTGCCAAATTAATGCGGGCAAGCCTTGAATATTCAGAGCTTGAAGTTATTTCTTTGGAAAACGAAATTGAATTTTTAGAAGACTATCTCCTTATAAATCAACAACTTAGATTTGAAAATCGTTTAACATACACACTTAGTATTGACGAAGAAATAGAAGAAGACATTATAGGCGTTCCAACGATGATTGTTCAACCCTATATCGAAAACGCCATCGAACATGGTATCAGACCCAACAAAAGTGGCTTGATAAAAATTGAGTTTAAACTCCTTGATGACACCGCTATTTTGTGCATCATTGAAGACAACGGCGTAGGGCGTGAACGGGCAAGAGAAATTCAAGCCTTAGATGATTACCACTTGAAACATAAATCGAGAGGAACAAGTATCACAGAAAAGCGTCTTGAAATCCTTCATGCGTCCAAAAAAAATACGTTTTTCGTAAAAACAATTGACTTGACCGACCCCCTCAGTAAAAAACCGATTGGAACACGTGTCGAAATTTCAATACCAATCGTTGAAATTCCTTATAAAAATCAAGCAGAATAAGAATCAAATCAACCACTTTCGATATCTACAACTTTATGGCGCAACAATATTTTATTGAAACTACCGAAGCACCTTCTCTTTACGAAAACCTCGATAAAATGTCTGTTTTTGACATGTTGAAAGGCATGAACGATGAAGACAAAAAAGTCCCTTTTGCAGTCGAAACCGCCTTACCACAAATTGAGGCTTTTGTTACCGCTGCTTATGAGCGTATGCGCGAAGGCGGACGACTATTTTATATCGGTGCAGGCACAAGCGGGCGTTTGGGTATTCTCGATGCTTCTGAAATTCCACCAACTTATGGCGCTCCTCCCGATTGGGTAATCGGAACAATTGCGGGTGGTGACCATGCCATTCGCAATGCCGTTGAATTTGCAGAAGATGATGAGGAACAAGCCTGGAAAGACCTTAAAACCTACAATCCAGATGCCGATGATATCCTCGTTGGCATTGCGGCTTCGGGCAGAACGCCTTATGTCATAGGTGGCTTGCGCAAGGCGCGTACTGAGGGGTTGCTCACTGGCTGCATCGTTTGCAATACAGGTTCGCCAGTTACCAAAGAATCCGAGTTTCCGATTGAAGTCATTGTCGGTTCTGAATTTGTTACAGGCTCAACCCGTATGAAATCGGGTACAGCAACTAAGCTCGTTCTCAATATGATTTCAACTTCGTTGATGATAAAAATGGGGCGCGTCAAAGGCAATCGCATGGTGGATATGCAGTTGACCAACGAAAAACTTGTCAATCGAGGCGTTCGGATGATTATGTTTGAATTAGGCATTGACATGAAAACAGCCACAACTTTACTCAATAAACACGGCTCTGTTAGGCGTGTTATTCAAAATTTCAAGCAACCTTGACACCCCTCAGTATATCAGTTTTAAAACAAATAAAAAAGTAAAGAGTGCTGTAAGGAACAGCGAAAGTGTCATTTAGGATGCTTTCGCTGTTTTTTTATGACAAAATGTCGGTTACAAACTGCTAAAACTGCCATTTTGACGGCTATTTTGAGTTGGTATTTTAATTGCAATATTCAGTTCAACATTATGAGTCATTTTGATGTTAAATAAATGATTCAGAAAAAAAACGCAAACACATTTTTGATACTTCAAAATCAATAAAGAGATGAAACTTGATATTTCAATACCAAAAGAATTATTAGCACAAATTGACTTTGCCAACACCGTAAATGGTGGTATGATCGAAACGACAGCCCAAGCATCGCGCGAAGAAGACGGTTATAAACTGGTTTTAAAAGCACCAAGTGTTGATATAGATAAAATTCAGATACAAGCCGCAAACCAAAGGTTTATGGTTTATTATATGATTGATGTACTCGAAGGCGACGAGCATATGCCTTTCTTTCTCATCAATTTACCGCTTTCGCCCGAAGTAGATGTGGAGCGCATCTCCGCAAAATTTGAAAATGGGCGCATATTTATCCGCGCACCATTCAATGATTGGGCAAAAGGCGAAAGCCGTCACATTGATATTGATAAATTTTAAATAAGAGATTAGTTCGAGAAATATGGTTTAACACACAATTTTAATGGCTCTAAACATCGTTTAGGGCTATTTTTTTATAGACCTCTCGCCAACCCTCCCACCCTTCCGTTTCTGAAAAACTGGAATTATGCCAAAGGCTGATGAAAGTGCCGCCCACAGATTTTATTTCTTTTATCAAGGCAATAACACGTTCAAAAGCTTCATCCGGTGTCCATTTAAGGTAGTCTCGCAAGGTGACATCCATGACTTCAAAAGGGTGAATCCACAAATCTGTCACTTCGTTTATAGACAAATCGAACCAACGAAAAGGAGTGGCGATACTCGCCCGAAAACCAATATTATCAGCATAACCCATTGAATAGTCCTGTTTTATGCCTAATGATAAAAGGTTATGGTAGGTTTCAGGAAAACGCAATTTAAGGAAATGTTGCCGACTTTTACTGAGGGGGGTGTTTGTCAGACTTTCAAATCTTTCTTTTTCTTTTTTTAAAATATGAATACCCGAATTAGACCGATATGAGGGATGCAAACCGACTTTATAGTTTGAAGAAATGACACGAATCAACGCTTTATAAGCCTGACTTCGGACATTAGGGTTCTTATCAAATTCAGCATGGTCGCCTAAAAGCAAAAAGAAAATTGGTTGAAGGTCGGAGTGTTTATGCAAGTCAAAAATAAAGTCAAATGTGAAATCATCGTCATTTTTGACCCCCCGCAGTATATTTGCTCTATTTTTTAATTCCTCCCAATTGCCATTGCCTAAATCTTTGACGAAGCCGCCTAATGTTCTCAAAAAGCCTTTATGCTTATACTTCCAAGGCATATCAATATCGAATGTCGGTTGAAAACGATAAGTCGGTAAAGTCGTTTTGAGTTCTGGAAAAAGGTCGTTTAAGTGTTTATTGATTAACATAACCCATTGATTGACAATAGGTTTTTGTAAAAAATTATACTTTTGAGCAATACTTACTTTTGCGGAAAAACGATTATGATTATCCAAAAGTGATGGATCAACGACATACTCTTCGTATCGCGTAACCAATAGAAATATGGTTGCAAAAACATCAAAATCAAACGGTGATGTGTTATGTATAAAAGAAAAATCAGTATTCAGATGGTCAGTTGAAAGCCCTTTTTCAAGCAAAATCAAATTATTTTGCTTGAAAAAAAGGTGTTTTAGAGATTTTTCTTTAAAATTACTGAGGGGGTGCTGACCGTACATTATTTTAGGCAATACACTGTTGCGATACTCATTTTCATTTTGAGTAAAAACAATCGTCAAACCCAACAAATCTTGAAACACAAGTTCTACCACATAGACCAAACGATTGGTTATTTCATCAGCGTAAAAAACGATTGAATTGTTATACATGGAAAAAAAAATTATTTTTATGTCAGATTTAGTGACAAATTTTTGGATTTTACTAACTGATTCTTCAAAAATAGGGCGTAATTTGCCATCTTAATTTAACTTTTTGAAACAATCTCAACTTTTTCATAAAAATCCTTTTCTATCATCTCTAAATAAAGACTTATTTCCGCATGTCTAAAGAAAACAGCAACACAACCACCAAAACAGCAGCAGAAAATACAACCGCTGCAATGGGTATGTTCGGCGACATGAGTTTGTTGCGCGAAATCATTATGGGGCCTAAAGTCATTGAATATGAGCAAAAATTCACCGATACGGATGCGCTTATTCAAAAAAATGACGATACCATTCAAGCACTTATCAAGAAAATAAACGAAGATACTTTGACTCAGATTCAAAAAAATGAAGATGCCACCAAAGCCCGTTTTGATGCACTTGAAAGTGATATGAATGCTCGTTTTGACCGCTTAGAGCAATTATTGACACAAAATGTCGAAAAAATCAATGCTCAAATGAACAGTATGAGTAAAAACGACAAAGCTGGTTTGGCTGATTTACTCGTCGAATTGAGCAAAAAACTGAAAGATTAACTATGACAAACGGTCAATCACAACTACACACACAAGATGATACATTGTTAATGACGCAATTGAAAGAGATTTTGTTGCGAGAAGACCGTTCTGCCCTTGAAGAATTGCAACGTACCCTCAACGAAAAGCAGTTATTAGCTGAAAAAATCAACCCCATTGTTGAAGACCATTTGACGTTTTTAAGACATAATTTCCCTAAAGAATACGCCAAAATTGTCAATCGCATGGTTGAACAGAAATTGAAATCGAGTCAAACTGAGATTTTAGATGTCATTTATCCTGTTATGGGCAAAATGATAAATAAATATATTGCTTTTCAATTTCAAGAACTGAAAGACAGTATCGATGCGCGTATTAATGCGCTGTTCTCAAAACTAGGCGTATTTTGGTGGATTCGGAACAAAATATTTGGATTAGATAACGCTGAATTACTGTTATCAAGTTTAGATGAACCCGTCATCGAAGAAATTTTTGTCATTCAACGGGATTCAGGTTTGCTTTACGGAAGTGCCGCTTTGTATCCCTCCATCAATCGCGATGTCGTTGCGGGCATGTTGACAGCCATAAAGAGTTTCTTAGAAGATGCTTATGAACGTGACAATGAGGATTTGGAATTGATTCAATATGGTACCTATAAAATCTTGATAGAAAACATGCCTTCTCACTATTTTGCCTTAGCCATCAGTGGTACGCTGTCAAATACTGAGGGGGCGGTTATTCGAAATCAAATTATAGATTTTATTCAAGAAAATGAACTTTTGAGAAGCCCCAGTTTCAGTTCAGACATTCAAGCAAAAATATCAGAATCCCTTGACAATCAATTTATTGTACCGCAAAGAGAACGGTTACAACAAATAAAAATAAAATAGAATCCAACAAAATGATAAGTAAAAAAGTCATACTGACAGGTAGTTTTGGGGTAGGTAAAACCTCACTTTTTAACCGTTTTATCCACCAACAGTTCAGCGACAAATACATGACCACGATTGGCGTAAAGGTTAATAAAAAAGATATTACCGTCGGAGACGAAATCGTTTCAATGCTTTTATGGGACATCGCGGGGGAAATTTCGCAAGATAAAGTGCCTGCTTCTTATTTTTTAGGCGCGAGTGGCATTGTCTATGTCGTTGATTTGAGTCGTCCTTCGACGTTTGACAATATGGTAGCGGATATTAATTATTTGACCGAATTATTGCCCGATAGTTCAATTATGATTGTCGCCAATAAAGTTGACCTTGTGACGGAAGAACAATTAGACAATATCAAACAAAGTATCATACATAAATGGGATTTTACGACAAGTGCTAAAACAGGTGAGAACGTCGAAGACATGTTTATCGGTCTTGCCAAAAAACTAATCGCTAATCATTGGTAATGCAAAATACAGCAATAGACAACACAAATACGCAACACAGAGCGCATCAACAGATTTTAATTGATGCTAATGGGTTCATACTTGAAAGTACGGATACCATCTTTTCGACATTCCCACAACGGCATCGTCCTGTCACGGAATGGTCGCCCTTTATTGAAAGTATTTTTCCCGTTTTGCTTGAATTAGACCTCGATACACCTGAGATTTTCATTCCACGTGTTGAATTTGAGTCAAAAGGCGTAACGTCTTTTTATG
>JAYTUR010000174.1:0-9571 GCA_043744475.1 Saprospiraceae bacterium
AATTGGAAACGACGTGGGTATTTTTGGAAAAGGTCGAGAGCACTGCGTCCACCATAAACCACCCAACAAAGGTCAAGTTCCCATGCCACTTTTTCGGCATCAAGGTTTTCCATCATCATATCGAACATCGGTACGCCGCCAAATTCGGTTTTGAACTCAAATTCGTGGTTGTGATAGCCAAATTGTAGGTTCGGATTTTGCGTTTTGCAATAATCACCCGCCAAATTCAATACCTCACAAAGCCGTTTGACACCGTCTGCATTTTTACGATCCGCTTCAACCGTAAAAGCACTAATCAAATAACGTTGACTCATCGCAGAACTGGCTTCAACGACTTTTTTAAAGTCATCAGTGAAGTCTTTTTTTGCTGTATCGTAGTGATTTGTTGTGACAACAAAGTGCGAACTCGGCATTTTAAGTTCATTCTCTTTCAGCATTTTTTTAAATTCAGACGGCGATTTGTCAAATATTTTTCCTTTTTTCGGGTCAAAACCATAGCCTTCGACGAACTCATAGCCAATTTTAGCAATGCCTTTTAATACGTCTTCGATATAGCCGTCTTTGATGTCGTCCCGAAGGCTGTATAATTGAATGCCTATGGGTTTATCTGTTTTCAACAAATCAGGCATATTGCCAAAAGCCGCTGTTGCAGCAGCCAATGTGGCAGATGATTTGAGAAATTTACGGCGCGTGAATTGTGTCATGCTTGTTATATTTTTATTTAATTTTTAAGATGAATTACTATCTAACGCCTATTTAGACGCAAAAATACTGAGGGGGGGTGTTAAAAAAAACTTAAAACTTATTTTACCTAATCAATTGTTTCGTATGCTGACATCAAAATTTAATTTCGGTTTATATGAATTATGGTGCAAAATTATTTTTTAAAAATGAATTTTTACTAAAAAATAGGTAATAATTGTAAAAAATACAATTTTTACACAAAATTCTTTGTGTTTCAAAAACCTGTTGTAATATTACATTTTAAATGTCAATTTGACATTTAAAATTGTATTTCGTATTTTTTATTATTCATTCTTTAAAATTTTTCTAAATGGGCAATATCAATAGAAAAATTTGTAGAAATGAGCCATTCGCAATTCTTGCTATTTTAAAAAGACAAAATGAAATATCTACTCGGCTACGACATCGGCAGCTCATCCGTCAAAGTGAGTTTATTGGAAGCGGAAACGGGCAAAACCCTTGCTTCTGCCACTTCGCCATCGGTCGAAATGGCTATGGACGCACCCAAGTCAGGTTGGGCGGAACAGTCACCTGATATGTGGTGGCAAGAGGTTAAAAATGCGACGACAAAACTAAGGAGTACTTTCTCTTTCGATAAAAAAGACGTAGGTGCGATTGGTATTTCCTACCAAATGCACGGTTTGGTTTTGGTGGACAAAAACCCAAATGCCTTGCGTTCATCTATAATATGGTGTGATAGTCGTGCAGTGGAGATAGGGGAGAAAGCGTTCAAGGATTTAGGCGAAGCCTTCTGTTTGGAAAACTACCTCAATTCACCTGCCAATTTCACCGCTTCAAAACTGCGTTGGGTCATTGAAAACGAGCCTAAAATTTGGGAAAAAACCGATAAAATGATGCTGCCCGGAGATTTTATCGCTATGAAGATGACGGGCGATATTCGGACAACAGCAAGCGGTTTGTCGGAAGGCATTTTTTGGAATTTTAAAAAACGAGGCATCGCTCAATCGTTGCTCAAAAACTACGGTATTACTGAGGGGGTGATTCCTGAACGTGTCAAAACATTTGGTAATCAAAGTTTTATGACCGAAAAGGCGGCGGCTGAATTGGGTTTACAAAGCGGTACACCCATCACATATCGCGCAGGTGACCAACCGAATAATGCCTTCTCGCTCAATGTTTTAAATCCAGGCGAAATCGCTGCAACAGCAGGAACTTCAGGCGTGGTTTATGGCATTTCAGACCAAAATGCTTACGATGAAAAAAGTCGTGTCAATACCTTTGCCCATGTCAATGATACCGAAACAGCACGACGCAACGGCGTTTTGTTGTGCATCAACGGCACAGGCATCTTAAATTCATGGTTGCGACGCATGACAGGCGGTTTGGATTATGCGTCAATGAACGCTGAAGCGGCTAAAATTGCGCCCAATACTGAGGGGGTGCTTTTTCTACCTTTTGGCAATGGTGCAGAGCGTGTTTTGGAAAATCGGCAAATTGGCGCGCAACTTTTGGGTGTTAATTTCAATCGGCACGGCGCGGGTCATTTGTTCCGTGCTGCGCAAGAAGGCATCGTTTTTTCCTTGAATTATGGTTTCAACATCATGAAAAAGGTCGGTGTTGAAGCCAAAACAGTACGTGCTGGACAAGCGAATATGTTTTTAAGCCCTATTTTTCAGGAAGCATTTGCCAATACAACAGGTGCAACAGTGGAATTATACAATACAGATGGTGCAGCGGGTGCGGCGCGTGGTGCGGGAGTCGGCGTTGGATTTTATAAAAATTTTGAAGAAGCGTTCATCGGTTTAGAAAAAGTAGCAACGGTAGAGCCGACAGCGGCTTTACAAGAGACCTATACTGAGGGGTATCAAAATTGGTTGTTGGCTTTGGAAAACGCATTGAAATAATCTTTTTTTATGAAAAATACTGCGGGGGGAAATTTTAAGATTAAAAGGAATAAGCCGATATAGAAACAACATGTTTTAAAAAAACACCAATAAGGAAATAATTATGTTTTATTTTGAACTATAACTACCAAATCAGTTCAATAAAACAAGCATTATCATGGAAAATCAAAAAATTGTTCTGTTTCAAGAAAAGAAAGTAAGACGTGAGTGGCATAATGATACGTGGTATTTTTCGGTCATTGATGTCATCGAGTTATTGACCGATAGCCCGACACCGCGAAAGTATTGGAATACATTAAAAACGCGTGAACCGCAACTGTCCTCAATTTGTGGACAGTTGAAAATGTTGGCTTCTGATGGTAAAATGCGTGTAACAGATGCGGCGAATACTGAGGGGTTACTCCGCATCATCATGTCCGTTCCGTCGCCAAAAGCAGAGCCGCTTAAGTTGTGGTTGGCGCAAATTGGGACTGAACATATTGAAGAAATTGAGAATCCTGAATTGGGTTTTGAACGGCTGCGGCAATTGTATAAAGCAAAAGGTTATCCCGATGATTGGATTGCTTTGAGGGGAAAAAGTATAGGTATTCGTAAGGAATTGACCCATGAATGGAAAAATAGAGGGGTTACAGAAAATAAGGAATATTCAATTTTAACGGCTGAAATTGCCAAAGCGACTTTCGGTTTAACACCTTCGGAACACGGTAAATTAAAGGGTTTGGAACGCCAAAACCTGCGTGACCACATGACCAATTTGGAGTTGATTTTTTCAGCACTCGGCGAGGAATCAACCCGTTTGATAGCAGTAAAAGACGATGCACAAGGCTTTGAAGATAACCGTGAAGCGGCGATTGACGGTGGAAATTTGGCAGGGAAATACCGCAAAGAATTGGAGGAAAGAACAGGGCAGAAAGTGGTGTCTAATCAGAATTTTTTAGGATTGAAGGGAGAAGAAAAAGCTATGGAATTGCCTCAAAATCCCGAAAATACTGAGGGGAGTAAATAATTTCTAATGCGCATTTGGCAAATAAATAGCTAATACACACTGTTTTTTTGCAAGCAAAAAAAAGCGTACAAGTGTTAACTCTATTGGACTTGATGTATTTTTTCAATGAAAAATCTCTGATTTTTCATTGAAAAGGTATGGTCACTCCTAAAAAAACCTTTAAAAGCACGCATTTCTCGCAAAGCGAGAAACAGTGCGTGATAGTAATTTATTTTAACCACATTCTTGTGATATGAACTTTATCAAAATTAACGATGCCACCCTTCATTACGAATATCTCAACACACAAAGAGATACAACCTTTCTATTCATCAATTCTCTGGGCACAGATTTTAGAATTTGGGACGGCGTTGTTGCGCAATTAAAACATTACGGGAATATCGTTCGCTTTGATAAACAAGGGCATGGTTTGTCAAGTTTGTCGGATAAAACCCAATCCATTCAGCATTATGCCGAAGATGTTTTGGGTTTAATGGATGCTTTGGGTATTGAAAAAGCAGTTGTTATTGGTTTGTCAATAGGTGGTATTATTGGTCAATATTTAGCTATTCACCACGTAAATCGGCTTGAAAAACTGATTTTAAGTAATACTGCCCCTAAAATTGGCAATAATGACGGTTGGAATACACGTATTAATCAAGTCAAAAACGAAGGAATTGCCTCTATTACTGAGGGGGTGATGAAAGTGTGGTTTTCCGAAAATTTTCATCAAAACCGACTGCAGGAATTACAAGGCTATAAAACTATGTTGGCGAATACGAATTTGGATGGCTATCTTAGGGCTTGCGCCGCCATTCGAGACAATGATTTAGGGGCGCAAATAGGGTCAATCGAAACGCCAACATTGTGTTTTGCAGGTTCGGTTGATGGTTCTACGCCGCCCGATTTAGTGAAAACGATGGCAGATGCGATACCAAATGCGCAATATGTTTTAATCGACGGTGTAGGTCATATCCCTTGCGTTGAAGTGCCGCAAACGATTTTTCAACACATAGTGGATTTTACTTTTTATGCAGATGCACAAACTTTGTATGAAAAAGGCATGATTACCCGCCGTGCCGTGCTTGGCAATGCCCATGTGGATAGAGCTGAAGCGAACAAAACAGACTTTGATAAGGACTTTCAAGAATATATCACGAACAGCGCGTGGGGGGCTGTGTGGTCTCGTCCAACTTTGACGCGGCGCGAACGGAGCATGATTACCATTGCCGTTTTAGCAACATTGGGGCATCATGAAGAATTAGAAATGCACTTGCGCGCTTGTAAAAATACGGGCGCAACAGTGGAAGATATTAAAGAAGTGTTGCTGCATATTGGCATTTATGTGGGTGTACCAGTGTCCAATATCGCGTATAAATTGGCTAAAAAAGTGTTTTCAGAATAATTAACTGATGTTACGCAACGGCACACGGATTAAACAGATATGACGGATTAATACTGACTATTATTTTGTTTATTATTTCTAGATTTTCTATTGAATTGACTTCGTTTTTAAATTGCAAGTGTTATCCGTGAAAATCTGTCGTATCCGTTTAATCTGTGTGCTGTTGCGTAACATCAGTTACTAACACTTATTCGTATAGCCTTATAAATACTTGAAAATCAAGAAACTATGTGTTTTCTGTGGCTATGTGTTAAATAAAAAATGTGTTAAACGTTAATATCAAATTATCATATTAAATGACGGAAATAAATTTCAACACTCAACCACCACATCTATATCCCGATTATAAATCCACGATTCTGCGGAGTCCTCAAATGCCTTTGATGCCGGTTGCGCAGTTTTTGAAAGACTTGCGTTTACCTGCCTTTGGCGCATCTGTTTTAGGGCAATTTGACCACGATTTGACTAAAAATGCGCGCAAGAATGGCGAACCGATTGGTGAACGCATCAAAGTATCGGGTAAAGTAACCGATGAATATGGTCATGGTTTGCCCAATATTTTAATTGAAATTTGGCAAGCCAATAGTGCAGGTCGCTATATTCACAAAGCTGAAATTCACGACGCACCGCTCGACCCAAATTTCCTCGGCGGTGGACGTGTGTTGACGGATAATGAAGGGCGTTACTCGTTTTACACCATCAAACCGGGGGCGTATCCGTGGGGCAATCATTACAATGCGTGGCGACCTAATCACATACATTTTTCAATTTTAGGACATCAAATTGAACACCGTTTGGTGACGCAAATGTATTTCCCAGGCGACCCATTGTTTGAGTTCGACCCTATTTTTCAAGCAACGCCGACCCATGCGCGTGATTTGCTGATTGCCAAATTTAATATGGATTGGACAGAAGCAGAATTTGCTTTGGCTTATGAATTTAATATTGTTTTAAATGGTAGGCTTCAAACGCCTTTTGAAAATAAGTAAAACATGGAACAATTAAGAACTACGCCTTCGCAAACGATAGGACCTTTTTTCGCTTATAGTTTAACGGCTGAACAATATCGTTATGACTTCAATAGTATCGTAAACGGTGTGCTAAATGACGTTCAAACTTCGGGGGAGCGCATTTTCATAACAGGCAGTATTTTGGATGGCAACGGCAACACTATCAACGATGCGATGATAGAATTGTGGCAAGCTGACCCAAAAGGGCAATATCGTTTAACGCCAATTCAACATAAAAACGATGGTTTTACAGGTTTTGGGCGGCTTGGGACAGGGACAAATGAAGCGCATAGCTTTACTTTTTCAACCTTAAAACCCGCTTCGATTGGAAAAGGGCAAGCACCTCATATCAATGTTATTTTGTTTATGCGCGGCTCGTTGCGGCATCTTTATACGCGTCTGTATTTTTCAGATGAAACAATAGTGAATGAAAATGACCCCTTATTGAGTGCCGTTGTTGCGGACAGGCGAAATACGCTGATAGCCCAAAGAGCGGAAATAAACGGTCAAGTTTTTTATAGTTTTACGATAAAAATGCAAGGCGAAGGGGAAACTGTTTTTTTTGAAATGTAATGATATGACGCTATACGATTCTTTTTTCTACGCAAAAAAAGTAAATCAACTCTTTTCGGATAAAGAAATGATTAGTGCGATGTTGCAGTTTGAAGCGGCTTTAGCTCAGGCGCAAGGCGTTTGTGGACTTGTGCCGACCCCCTCAGTATCGAGCATCAAAAATGCCTGTAAGTCTCATTTTATAGACATAAAACAGCTAAAAGAAGACATTGTATTGTCTGGTAATGCGGCTATTCCTTTAGTCAAACAACTGACGCAAGTTGTTAAGAAATACGATGCAGAGGCAGCGAAATACGTTCATTTTGGCGCAACAAGTCAAGATGTGATTGATACGGCAATGGTTTTACAAATTCAAAAAGTTTTTGTTTTCCTTCAAAAAAACCTTAAAAATCTTCAAAAAAACCTTAAAAATCTAACTGAAACACATCGCCAAACCCTGATGATAGGTAGAACGCTCTTGCAACAAGCCCGACCCATTACATTTGGTTTGAAGACGGCTTTGTGGCTCGATGGCATTAATCGTTCTGTTGAAAGATTGGATGAAATCAAAAAACGAGTTTTAGTCTTGCAGTTAGGCGGTGCGGTCGGCAGTTTGGCGGGTATGGACGGAAAAGGTTTAGCTGTTGCACAAGAAATGTCCAAAATTTTAGGATTGAATACCCCCTCAGTATTGTGGCATACGCAAAGAGACAACATGGCAGAAGTTGCCACGACATTGGGTATTTTGATGGGTACAATGGGCAAAATCGCCAAAGACATCACTCTTTTGATGCAAACCGAAGTTGCCGAAGTGTTTGAAGGGGCAGCCGAAGGTAAAGGTGGCAGTTCGACCATGCCACATAAGCGCAATCCTGTGACGGCAACCGCTATTTTAGCCAATGCCAATCGTGTTCCCGCTTTGGTATCGAGTATGTTGTCTGCAATGATTCAAGAGCATGAACGTTCGGCGGGATTATGGCACAGCGAATGGGCAATATTGCCTGAAATTGTCCAATTGACAGCAGGTGCGTTGGAAAAATGTTGTGAATTAACCGCCCATTTAGAGGTTGATAAAGACCGTATGCTCGATAATATCAATGCCACTAAAGGGTTGATTTTTGCTGAAAATGTGTCTCTCGCCTTAGCAAGTCAGATAGGAAAAGCCGATGCCCATGATTTGGTTGAAAAGGCTTGTAAAACAGCCGTTTCAGAGCAAAAACATTTGAAAGAGATTTTAGAAAAAAACGATGTCGTTACGCAATTTATACCCCCCTCAGTATTGAATGACCTTTTTAAAGCAGAAAATGCGTTGGGTTTGAGTTTAGATATTATTGACAATATTTTAAATAAATGATATGATGAGATGGCACACGGATTGGACGGATACGACGGATTTACACAGATTTTTTAGATTCTTACAGAATGACAAAAGAAAAATCAGCGTAAATCCGTCTCATCCGTCCAATCCGTGTGCCATTGTATAAAATCAACAATAACAATCAAAATATGAAAAAAGTACCCATAATTTCAAGCGAAGAAGCCGCTAAAATGGTAAAAGACGGCGATACGCTGCTGCAAGGTGGCTTTGGTATGACAGGCAATCCCGTTCACCTCATGCACGCCTTGGCCGAACTCGGCACTAAAAATCTTACGTTTATTGGTAACAATGTCGGTGAAGTGGGCTTAGGCGGCGGTCGTTTGTTGCGGAATGGACAGATTAAAAAAATGATTGGTTCATTTTTTACGTCCAATCCCGAAGCGGTGAAAGCGGCGCAAGACGGCGTTGTAGCATATGAATTGTTGCCACAAGGCACTTTGGCAGAAGCCATTAGAGCTGGCGGCGCGGGTATAGGTGGTTTTTATACACCCACTTCGGCAGGTACTTTGATTGCCGAAGGACGCCAAACGATGACGATTGACGGTAAAGAACAGGTTTTTATTAAGGGAATACGTGGAAATGTGGCGTTTGTTCGTGCTTGGAAAGCGGATACAGCGGGTAATCTGCAATATCGTTTGACGGAACAAAATTTCAATAAAGCAATGGCAACCGCCGCCGATTTGGTGATTGTCGAAGCCGAACACATCGTTCCTGTTGGCGACATTGAACCTGAATACGTCCATACGCCTGGTTGTTTTGTTGACTATTTGGTTCAAGCGCATACGACTTTGGCGGATTTGGGCAGTTCTGCATCGGTGTCGAGTTCACGCAAAGTGAGCGAAAGCCGTTTGAATATGGCAAAACGTGCCTTTGCAGAGTTAAAAAATGGCGATGTCGTCAACCTCGGCATAGGCATTCCGACCCTTGTTGCGGATTTGATAAAACCCGAACATGGTATTATTCTGCATACTGAGAATGGTATGTTGGGTGTGGGTCCCGCACCAACTGATGGTGGTGGTGCAATGGATTATCCCGTCAATGCGGGTAAAATTCCTGTGACGGCATTGAAAGGCAGCAGCTATTTTGATAGTGCGGATAGCTTTGCCATGATACGCGGTGGTCATGTGGACGTAGCGATAATGGGTGGTTTGGAAGTGGATGAAAAAGGCAATTTAGCCAATTGGGCAGTACCCGGCAAGCCGCTTTTAGGTGTAGGGGGCGCGATGGATTTGGCTTCGGGTGCGAAACGCCTGATTGTTACTTTGACCCATGCCGACCCTGATGGCACGTCGAAAATAGTTCCAAAATGCACTTTGCCTTTAACGGCTATTGGTGTGGTGGATATGGTTATTTCCGAATTGGCTGTTTTTAAATATTTACAGGGTCAATTGACCTTGATAGAACTGATGCCTAATGCGACTTTGGAAGAAGTGCGGGCAAAAACCAAAGCAAAATTTGTTGAAAAATTGACATAATATCGCCAACACGAATTACACGAATTATTAGAATTGGGTTTTAAAACATGAATTCACAAAATTAAGTCTAATCAATCTTTTTAATTCGTGTAATTCGTGTAATTTGTGTTGATAATAAGTAACTCATAAAAATGAGTGGGTCATTACTAAGAGTACT
>JAYTUR010000175.1:0-2466 GCA_043744475.1 Saprospiraceae bacterium
AGATTGCGCCGTAGGTGCTTAACCTCGGTAGCAAGTTGTAACAGATTTTCTTCATCGGGGCGTAGCCCCAAAACAAGTTGTAAAGTGCCAAAGTAGAACTAAGTTCAAAATAAATATCAGTGTTCCGTAAATCAACAGTACATTTCGACAAAAATGGTAAGTCAAAAAATCATATAAATCCGTAAAATCAAGTAATCCATGTCTAATGAATTAATGAAAAAACTAACCATTCCATACATCAACCAAACGGGCAACACGTTTCCTTTTTTTGATTTCCCAACGTCTGTTGCAATGGGCATCACGCCGTGGTCGAACGATATGGATAAACCAACCGTTCATTTTTCGATAACGCACGACAATACACACATATATTTAAGGTACATCGTTCAAGAAAACAGCATTATCGCGAAAGCGACTGGCAACAATGGGGCGGTTTGGAAAGACAGTTGTGTTGAGTTTTTTATCATGCCTGAAAAGGACGGCGCGTTTTACAATTTTGAATTCAATTGCATCGGTAAAAAACTGTTGTATGCAGGCAAAACAAGAAATAATAGAACACCTGCCGACGATGCGACTATAGATAAAATTATGACCGAATCTACATTAGGTAGTCAGCCTTTTGACGAAAAATTAGGCGTATTTGATTGGACATTGACAATAGTCATTCCAGTCGAATGTTTTTTTCAACACGATATCAAATCATTAAAAGGAAAAACATGCGACGCCAATTTTTATAAATGCGGCGATGGACTCTCCAAACCGCATTATTTGTGTTGGAATAATATCGAAACGCCCAAACCCGATTTTCATACCCCTCAGTATTTTGGGGAAATTGTCTTTGTTTAATGGATATTTGCTTGTAAAATTCTATTTTTGCCACGCAATTTATAATGTTGCTACAACTTGAAGGCGCAATAGACAATTATGATATTCCAAATCCAACCGCATGAGCGTGAGATTTTCCGCATCATCAGCGAAACAGCATCAGAGTTAGGCTTCCCGACGTATGTCGTGGGCGGCTTTGTGCGCGATAGGCTGTTGGCTCGACCGTCGAAAGATATTGACATCGTTTGCGTCGGTTCGGGCATTCAATTAGCTGAAGCAGTCGCTGCAAAGATGCGTCCGTCGCCTCGTGTCGTCACTTATGCGCGTTTTGGCACGGCGATGTTTCATTGTAAAGGCATTGAAATAGAATTTGTCGGTGCCCGCCGCGAGTCTTATCGCTCCGAATCCCGTAAACCCACCGTCGAAGATGGTACTTTAGAAGACGACCAAAATCGTCGAGATTTCACCATCAATGCCTTAGCTGTTAGCTTAAATGAAGAGAATTTTGGCGAAATCATTGACCCTTTTGACGGCATTCGTCACCTTGAAGAGAAAGTTATTCAAACACCTCTTGAACCGAGCAAAACTTTTTCAGACGACCCTTTGCGGATGATGCGTGCCATTCGTTTCTCAACACAATTGGGCTTTCGCATCGAAAACGATACATTTAAAGCCATAGGTGATTTAAGAAGCCGTATAAAAATCATTTCAAAAGAACGCATTATCGCCGAAATTGAGAAAATAATGGCAACACCGACCCCCTCAGTAGGTTGGGCAATGTTGATGCAAACTGGGCTTTTAGACATCATTTTTCCTGAATTGATTGCCTTAAAAGGTGCAGAAAGCAAAGAAGGCATTGGGCATAAAGACAATTTTTGGCATACGTTGCAAGTCTTAGACAATACTGCGCGACGTACCAATAATATCTATTTGCGTTGGGCTGCCGTGATGCACGACATCGGTAAACCTGCGACAAAACGGTTCGATAAACAAGAAGGTTGGACGTTTCATGGGCATCAAGAGGTTGGTGCCGCCATGATACCGCGATTGTTCCGAAATTTGGGTTTGCCGCTTGATGACCGCATGAAATATGTCCAAAAAATTGTCCGTTTGCACCACCGTCCCGTCTCTTTGACGAATGATAATATTACGGATTCAGCGATTCGCCGCTTACTTTTTGATGCAGGAGATGATTTAGAAGACTTATTTATCTTGTGTGAATCGGATATTACGTCCAAACAAGCGGCGCGTGTTGCTCGTTACCTCGAAAATTATGAAGTTGTCAAACAACGTTGCCATGAAGTCGAAGAAAAAGACGGTATCCGCAATTGGCAACCACCGATTACGGGCGAAATAATCATGGAAACGTTTAATATTCCGCCTTCAAAAGAAGTAGGTCTCATCAAAACAGCGATTCGTGAAGCGATTTTGGACGGTATTATTCCAAATGAATACGACAAGGCTTTCCAAATGATGTTAGAAGAAGGGGAGAAGTTGAGATTGAAAAGTGAAAAATTATAAATATCAATGTTTTACACGTTTAGGAAACTTGTTGTGCGAACTAAACTTAGGTAATTCAAACGTCTTAAAGTTACGTGTATTTATTAGTTCTTTGACATCACTGTTAAATCAAGCAATTTT
>JAYTUR010000176.1:0-9565 GCA_043744475.1 Saprospiraceae bacterium
ACAGTTCCACCAAATGTAATTGTACCAGTTGAATCAATAAGGATGACTAATGAATCGGTTGGCGTAGTATCACCCAAACCTCTTGTCATAGTCGAATCCATTTTAACAGCCGTATCACCTGTTGATTTGGGTACTTCTGTGCAGGCAAAAAGGCCGATTAAAGCTGCAAATAAGATTAAATTTTTCATATTGATAATTTAAAGTTTTAAAAATATAATTCATCGAGTAACACTAATATCGCCTCGATAACGCTGCATTGAGCCGTCTTTTTGTTCCAATTCGACATAAAAAGCATAGACATCATTGGGTACAGGTTTGCCGTTTACTAAGCCATCCCACCCCATTTTATCGTCATTGGGCGCAAAATTCGTCCTTGTAAACATCAAAACGCCCCACCTATTATAGACAGACAAAACAAGGACTTGTTTAATACAAGGCGCAGTATAAACCGTAAAATAATCATTCCTGCCATCATCATTGGGACTGAAAGCATTGGGAATATACACGCCGACGCAAGTTTTTACATTCACTATAATATCATCAAAACGAATACAGCCGTTGACCGTATCACGCGCTTCAAGCTCATAAACCGTCGTTGTTTTGGGTGAAACGATGGGGGTTAAACACGATTTGCACGGCACAGAAGCGGCGGGTCGCCAGGTTAAAACTACATCTTTTGAAGAAGATACTGAGGGGGTCAATTTCACACTGTCGCCTCGTTCAATCGTTACATCAACACCAAAACTCACCCTCAAATCAACCGTTTTGACAATCAAAGTGATATAGGCTACGCAAGAGGTGCTTGTGGCAGGAATGGTATCTTTATATGTACCCGCTTGGGTGATGATGCGACCATTAATTTTTAAAGTATCGCCTGTACACAACGTAAAATTTCGCGTTTCAGTAATAGGTGCTTCTGTTCGGGCAGTAATAATGAGTACGCTATCACAAAGCGGTAAGTTACGGCGGATTGTGTCTCGATAATTGCCTGCTTTGGTATATGCCTTTCCATTAATAATAACGCCTTTACCTTCACAAAAAAAAGTATCAATCGCACGAGACGGCAACGTCGTACATTGCGCCCGAAGGTCATTGTTAAAGAAAAAAAGAAAGCAAAACATTACAATAACATGAGAAATTTTCATGCAATTTATTTTTAAAGTAGTGAAACAAAAATTGGTAAAGTGAGGCTCGAAGATAGATATTTTTGATAAATAAAATGTTTCAAAACGTACTTTGGTAAATTCCAATATGCCTTTTTTGGGGCTAACCGCATAAGATAGAATGATTAAGACATCACAAAATTGATGCGTTTTACTGAGGGGGAGTAAATTTTATAAAACAATAGCTCTTGATATACACCTCCTATGCTAACAACGCTATAAATTGTGTTTCATTTTATTAAACAAAAATTCATATCTAATGAAATTTACATGTATTACAGCTTTAATTTTCATGGTGTTCAGTTGCAAACCGCCTACACCCTCAACTATTGCAACAACGACTGTTGCTGACTCTACAAAAGTTGATTCTCTTCCGATGCCAACAGGTGGAATTAATTGCCAAACCCAAGGCAAATTGATAGAAAAATTTGAGCAAAACAACGCCACCTTTGAGCGTTTAAGCAATGAAGGAAAGGAATTAGAATGGTTAAAAATTACCACTAAAGACGGTAAATGCCGCATTTTAGACGATGTAAAAAGTGCCAACCATTATTCTGTAACTTTTGAAGATTGGGACAAAGACGGCATGAAAGACCGTGTTAATGCTTTAAAATGGGACTATGAGGTATGTCTATTTGACAAAACAAAAAATGATTTTTCAAGACATATCAACGGTCGTTTTTGTGGTGACCAATGGGATTTTGATAAAAGTAAAAACTTGAAATACCAATTTTTAGAAAATAAATTGGGTGGCATTTATGAATTGTATCGGTTAGCTGACACCACTAAAACAATTATATCACAAGTGGCTTATATCACTGATTATGATGATAATGGTAATATTAGAGTAGAAATTAGAAAAAATATTGTTGAAACAGAGGATGCCGTGAAATTTGATACTTTAACAATGGACACCCAATTATTAGCTGAAATTAAGCCTAATGATGAAGATGGTTACAATGATAAATTCTTCGAGAAAACAAGAAAGAGTTTAGAAAAGTATTGGCGCAAAAACTTGTCGTTATTTTTGAAATAACGATAGTTTATCCCCCTCAGTATTTTCTATAAATATAAAGGATAAATAAATTGATATTACTCACTGTTTCTCACTACGCTCGAAATGCGTGCTTTAAAAAGATTTTTTAGGAGTCTCTGTACTTTTTTAATGAAAAATCAGAGATTTTTCATTAAAAAAGTACAGAGACTCCAATAGAATTTACTCTTGTACGCTTTTTTTTGCTTGCAAAAAAACAGTGAGTGAGTAATATCAATTTATTTGTTCCACATGATTAAACTCAATATATTGATAATCAAATGTTTAAAGATAAAGAAGTTTGTTGGGGCATCATCGGCGTTGGTGATGTTTGTGAAGTCAAAAGTGCACCTGCCATGAACCTCATTGAAGGCTCAAAATTAGTTGCCGTGATGCGTAGAGATGCTCAAAAAGCAGCTGATTATGCGCAACGGCATGGCGTTCCAAAGTGGTATGACGATGCCGATGCCTTGATAAATGACCCAGATGTCAATGCCATTTATATTGCTACGCCACCGGGTGCGCACGAAATTTTCACACTGAAAGCTGCCGCAGCAAAGAAACCTGTCTATGTCGAAAAACCTATGGCACGTACATATAACGAATGTTTAAACATGATAAAAGCCTGTGAATCAGTGCAAGTGCCTTTGTTCACAGCTTATTATCGCCGTATGTTGCCTAATTTTCTGAAAGTAAAATCGCTTTTAGAGGAAGGTATCATTGGTGATGTGCGCTATGTCAATATTCTAATCAATAAAAAGCATCAACCCGACCCCCTCAGTATAAATGGTCAAAACGACAATTGGCGGGTCAATCCAGACATTGCAGGTGGTGGCTATTTTTTCGACCTCGCTTCGCATCAATTAGATATTATGGATTTTTTGTTTGGTCCCGTTCGAGATGCGCAAGGTTTTAAGCACAATCAAGCCCATTTTTATCCTGCCAAAGACATAGTTATGGGTTCTTTTTATTTCGACAACGGCATTATGGGTATTGGTAATTGGTGTTTCACAACTTCTGACATTTCCGAAAAAGATATAACAACCATTGTCGGCAGCAAAGGTCAAATCAGTTTTCCTTTTTTTGGAAACAATACGGTTACCTTAGAAATTGAAGAGAAAGAGGCTGAAATTATGGCTTTTGAAATGCCAAAACACATTCAACAGCCACTCATTCAAACCATAGTAGATGAACTTTTAGGGAAAGGGACTTGTCCAAGTACAGGTATTTCGGGGGCAAGAACCAATAAAGTGATGTCGCTTTTTAAGGCAGTTTAGTTAACACGAATTTCACAAATTACACGAATTTAATAATTGAAACCATTAAAAACTACTCGTACAATTTGTGAAATTCGTGTTAACCAAATCAATATTTAATTGAGCAATTCATAAATGCCCGCAATACCTTGCCCACCACCGACACATGCTGTCACCATACCATATTTACTACCGCGACGACGCATTTCGTTGAACAACTGAACTGATAATTTCGCACCCGTACAACCGAGTGGATGACCCAAAGCAATCGCACCACCATTGACGTTGACAATATCTGGATTCAAACCACCCTGTTGCATCACCGCTAAGGCTTGAGCAGCAAAGGCTTCGTTCAACTCAATCAAATCAATATCTTTTAGTTTCAAACCTGCTCTTGACAACGCTTTTGGAATCGCTGCACAAGGGCCGATGCCCATGATAATCGGCTCAACTCCCGCCACAGAACAACTTGCCATACGCGCAATCGGCTTTAAACCCAATTTTTTGACCAAAGTGCTTGACATAACGAGTACAAAAGCCGCACCGTCAGAGGTTTGCGATGAATTACCCGCTGTCACGACACCGCCATTCGCAAATGCAGGTCGCAATTTGGATAAGCCTTCAGCAGTCGTATCACGACGAACACCTTCATCCGTATCAACGATGAATTTTTTAGATTGGCGTTTGTCATTGGCGACAAAAACTTCTTCTACTTCGACAGGTACGATTTCATCTGAAAACAAACCGCCATCAATCGCAGCGGCTGCTTTCGCATGTGAACGAGCGGAATAACCATCGGCTTGTTCACGACTGATACCAAATTTTTTCGCCACCGCTTCTGCAGTCAACCCCATACCAACGACATAATCAGGCGTATCCATAGCCACTTGATACGCAGGCGCAAGTTTATAACCCGTCATCGGTATCATAGACATACTTTCAGCACCACCTGCGATATAACATTCACCCATATTTGCCTTGATTTTAGCCACGGCAATCGAAATCGCCTCCAAACCCGAAGCGCAATACCGATTGATAACAAACCCAGGTGTTTCTTTCCCCAACGCCCGCAACGAGATTTGACGACCGACTTGTAAGCCCTGTTCACCTTCGGGATTAGCGCAACCAACAATCACATCATCAACAAGCAAAGGGTCTAATTCAGGCACTGAAGCCATGAGGTGTTTTATAATATCAACTGCCAAATCATCTGAACGGTAATTTCTAAAGCCGCCACGTCCTGCTTTCCCGACTGCCGAGCGGAAACCCGCTACAATATATGCATCTTCCATAATTTATATTTTTAGTTTTATTTATTTATAAATAACTGGTTATTAAATATTTATGTTAAAATTACTGAGGGGTTACATTTTCGGCTTTCCAGCCTCATTCCACCACTCCTCATTTTCCCAAATTTCTTTCCAACCTAAATTTTGATATTTCTTATTAATTTCAACTTCACGTTCACCCATAGAGAAATCTTTTAAAATGTCGTTGCCAAAAGCGAATAAATCGGCTGCAAAAATGACAGGTTTGACCATATCCGCCTTCGTATAACTTGTCCAATTGCCATCAAAACGATAGCCGCCGCCGCTGCTTGGCAGTTGTTTTGAATAAAACCACAAACTCGGTACTGTACTGCCGTTATTTGTTGAAAATTCAAATTTCACAGTACCTTTAAATTGACCGCTGTAAGCACTTGTCTTGTCTTCATCAAATTGAAAATCGCCTTCGGCTGCATACATTTTAGTAACACCCATGTCACTGATTTCTGAAGTATCAATATTTGGGTCTTCAAACGAACGTAAACGATTGATTTTGAAGGTGCCTTCAAACGGCGTAATCACTTTTTTATGCCTATCGCGTCCTTTGACGTGATATACTGAGGGGTCGGTTTTGTCTTGCGTACAAGCGTCAAAAACGAACTCAATGCGGTAACGGTCTTCACCATAAAAACCATTGACAGGATACTTATACTCACTGACAAACAAACTATCCAAACGGTTTGTTTTCAAATAAGCCATAGCTTCTTGTGCATTTAACTCTTTGAATTTCAATGGTTTAATTGGAGCAGATGAATCTGCCAAAAGAGAATCCACCGCTTCTTTATGCGTCGTCGCCATTGGGTTTGCAATCGCTGCTTTTTGAACTATCGCATTGTTTTTATTGACACATTTTGTGATACAAATCACTGCTGCTACGAGCAGGGGAATCAATATGAGTTGTTTTTTCATTGAGCTAAAGGTTTTTATTTATGAATGATGAATGAAATATAATTGATTGATTACTAACGTTTAGTAAATTTTTAAAATTGACTAAATGTCTGTTTTTTCAAAAAAAACCGATTTTATACTGAGGGGGTACTTTGCTTGCTTTTTGCTATCCAATATTTAGCTAAACCGAAATATATCAACGTTTCAGCAATTAATAAGTTGCCAACCCATGATAGCCAAGTGACGGTTAGATACGTCTCAATTGGCTTTGTTTCAAAGATATACACCATAAAATAACTTTCCATACGAAGGCTCATTGCTGCGATTGTTACGGCATAACTACGCAACATCATTTCAGAATGTCGCACAAAACGCTGTTTCATGACTTCATGCCATGCCGCATAAGTGGCGAACCACCAAACAAAACATTGCAACGTAAAACCGACTTTTGCCGCCAAACCACCGTTCGCAAAAGCTGCCAAAACTAATCCCGATGGTGCAGCAAACAATAGAATGGAGCCAATATAAATTTTGCCAATTAAGCGATGAATTCGTGGTTTTTTCTTCAATAATGAAGGAAAAAACTGAAAGATACCGCCGCCAATGGCTAATACGCTCGTCGCGATGTGGATATAAAATGCCCACATAAAATAGTTTCTATCGAGTACAGGGTCGGGTTTTGTACCCAAAAAATTGGTCGCTCTTTCAAAACTTAAATACGGCAACACTTTTGTCACCATAATGCCTGTGAAAATCAGAATCCATGCGGCGAAAAGGTAGCCGATTGTTTTAAGTAAAATATTGGTTTTCAATGTATTTACATATTAAAGTCAAAATACTGAGGGGTATCAATTTAACGAATCGGAAACTTTGAAAGTTTCCGATTCGAATAAATCTATAAATTAATATCAATTCCGCAACGGCTTATTATTCGTCAACATATATTGAATGCGTTCCAACGTTTTCTGTTCACCACAAAGCGACATCATCGCTTCGCGTTCGATGTCCAAAAGGTATTGCTCACTCACCCGTTGTTGTCCTGTTAAGTCGCCGCCACACAAGACAAAAGCGACTTTTTTAGCAATTTTAATATCGTGTTCTGATGCATAACGACCTAAATACAAGGAATGTGCTGCCACATACAAGGCACTCAAACCATTGCGACCCATGACAAGTATGTCTTTACGCGGTTGTTTTTGGATATATGTTTCTGCGATTTCCAACACCTTTTTCTTTGCATCTGCAATGTTACGGTCTTTATTCAAGACAATGCTGTCTTTTTGATGCTGCAAATAGCCATAATTGAAGGCTTCATGAGCCGATGTTGCAACTTGTGCTTGTGCAATCGTTTTGAACTTTTCGATAATGGTTGGTATTTGAACATCGCCTTCAAAAAACGCATCGCTTGCGCGAACGGCAAATTCTTTTGTACCCCCACCTGCGGGTAAAATACCCACACCGACTTCAACCAAACCCATATAGGTTTCCCCAGCGGCAACAACACCATCAGCGTGCATTGAAAACTCGCAAGCACCACCGAATGCATAACCTTGCGTCGCAACGACAACAGGAATAGCCGAATAGCGAATCCGCATAGACGTTTGTTGGAAATAATTGACAGCAAAATTGAGTTCATCCCACTCTTGTTGATATGCCAACATCGCAATCATCATCAAATTGGCACCGACAGAGAAATTTGTGGCATTATTGCCAATAACCAAACCTTTCCAACCTTGCTCTTCCGCAATTTGGATGGCATCGTTGATGCCTTTCAAAACGCCTTCGCCGATTGAGTTGGCTTTCGACCTAAATTCTAAACATAACACGCCGTCACCGATGTCGTGAAGCACCACTTCAGGGTTTTCATAAACCGCTTTTTTATCGCGATAATTGTCCAAAACAATGAAATCTGAACCACCTGGCATGGCTTTATACGCTTTTGTGTTGGAGTCGTAATATTTTTTAACACCATTTTCAGATGTGTAAAAACTTGTAAAACCTGCCGCCAACATCTCTTTCACCCATGGCGCAATCACTTGACCGTCAGCCTCTGCTGCTGCAATCCCTTCTTTAACACCTACTAAGTCCCAATATTGGAAAGGACCGAAATCCCAAGCAAAACCTGAGCGTAAAGCATCGTCAATGGCATACAAAGAGTCAGAAATTTCAGGCACTCGATTAGACACATAAGCAAACAAACCCGCCAAAGAACGACGAATCAACTCGCCTCCCTTGTCTGTTTGCTTGAACATAGCGCGTATGCGATTAGGCACATCTTCAATCTGTTTCGCCACAGCCAACGATGGTAAAGTGGATTTTACTGAGGGGGCGTATTCTAATGTTTCTAAATTTAAAGCAAGAATAACTGGACGACCGGAAGCGTCTTTTTCAGTTGTTTTTTTGTAAAAACCTTGACCTGATTTGTTGCCGAGAAACTTATTATCAATCAAAAAATCTTGATATTTAGGAATATCAAATGCGCCGGCTTGTTCATCATTGGGGCAGTTTGCCTTGATACCTTTGATAACATTGACCGATGTATCGTGACCAACTAAATCGCCGAGACGGAAAGTACCTGTTTTGGGACGACCAATAACTGGACCTGTCAGAGTATCCACATCTTCAATGCTTAAACCAATTTGAGTGGTTAATTGATAGATTTTTGCCATCGCATAAACGCCTACACGATTAGCGATAAATGCAGGTGTATCCTTGCACAAAACAGTTGTTTTGCCCAAAATACGGTCGCCGAAGTGCATAAAAAAGGCAATTACTGAGGGGTCAGTTTCAGTAGTTGGAATGACTTCCAAAAGGCGCATATAACGCACAGGGTTGAAAAAATGCGTACCACAGAAATTTTTGCGGAAGTCTTCAGAGCGGCCTTCTGCCATCGTATGAATCGGAATACCTGATGTGTTTGAAGTAATTAAGGTACCCGCTTTGCGGTATTTTTCGACCTTTTCAAAGACTTGTTTTTTGATGTCCAAACGTTCGACAACAACTTCGATAATCCAATCGGCATCAGCAATTTTTGGCATATCATCGTCAAAATTGCCGAGCGAAATACGAGAAGCAAAGGCTTTGTCATATATAGGTGTTGGTTTCGATTTGAGGGCGGTGTCAAAAGCCGCTTGAACGATGCGATTGCGTTGCTTAGGGTCTTTTTTCTGCTCATCAGTGAGGTCAAAAGGGACAATATCGAGCATTAAAACTTCGATTCCAGCACCTGCCAAATGACAAGCGATACCAGAACCCATTAAACCTGAACCGAGAACGGCTACTTTTCTTATTCTTCTATTCATAACTATTTAGTTGATTTACATTGGTTTACGAATGAATATTATTCTACCAAAACAATATTTAGCGAATATTCGCTGTTTTTACGCAAAGTTAACACCTTCAAGTCAGTAAAAAAGAATTTTGAGGAATATTTTTCTTTTCATTGAGGATTAAACATTTTAAGAATAATACAAAGAGAACACCCCTCAGTATGTGCATCATACTGAGGGGTGTCTTGCAAACAATCTGCTAAAATTATTATTTTATTTTCTCAATGACATCTAAAAGTAAACTCGTTTTAGTTGTTATTTCGCTATCAGAAAGACCTTCTTTCAACATTTTTAACGCTAAAAAATAGGCTTGTTGTGTTTTTACAACAAAATCTAAAGACACATCTGCCAAATCTGCAATCGTCTCTAAAGAAAATTTTTCTTTTTTCAAAAGATGAATAACAAGGAGTTGGTCTTTCAACAAAACACCTTTTTCAATTCCTTTTTCAATTCCTTTTTCAATTCCTTGATTGAAGCGAACATCTTTATTCAAATCATATACGAGTGGCATAGTATCTATTGTTTTAGTTAATAATGGTTGCAAATTACGCAAGTCTGACAATATTTCCAA
>JAYTUR010000177.1:0-9557 GCA_043744475.1 Saprospiraceae bacterium
GTTTTAGTGGGGTGGGCATTAGGTGGCGAACATCTAAATCTCATGACATGGATTGCCTTGACAATTATTATGATTGGTGTTTTTGTTGTTAACAACGAATATGCTCGAATGAATGCCAAAAGAGCTTTAGAAAATCGGGGGTGAAAATTTTGCAATTTTTTTCACAAAATACCCCCTCAGTATGGAAGCATATTTTGAGGTGAAACGTTATATAAATCTAAGAACAGCCGATATAGACACTTTTTTATGGTACACCAATCTCTCTATTCCTCTTTTGTGTAACTTCAGACAAATTTTCAAAGAAAAAAGACCCCTAACCGACATTAATAATGAAGGGTCTTTTATGCAATCTTACCTAAACAATAATCACGATAACATTTTTTAGAAATAAAAATATTTGCATAAATTGCAAATTGTTGTGCAAATTTTGCAAATTTGCACACAATTGTTTTTGCGTGACAAAAATATTGTTCTTAAACTTTATTCTAAACCAAACCACTTAGTCGTATGAAAAAAAGAATGTACTCATGGCTCTTAGGTCTGTTCCTCATGATAGTCGCACAGACCGTTTGGGCTCAAAAAGTATCGGGTGTTGTAACCGGCGAAGAAGATGGACTGCCCGTTTCGGGGGTTTCTGTCGTCGTTAAAGGCACATCGAAAGGCACAATTACCGACTTAGACGGTAACTTTGACATTGCCGCAAATGCAGGCGAAACGATTACGTTTTCGCTTGTGGGCTACCAAGCCCAAGATGTGCCTGTTGGCAAAGGCATTTCAACCCTAAAAATTATCCTGAAAGGCGGTAATCAACAATTGGGTGAAGTCGTAGTCACGGCTCTCGGTCTGACTCAATCACAGCGTAGTTTGACGACTAATAACCAAACCGTTAGCGGTGCGGACATTGCCGAGACGCAACGCGACAACTTCATGGAAGCCTTGCAAGGTCGTGTTGCGGGTTTGATGATGGTCACGACGAGTGGTGCTTCTGGCTCTTCTGCGTTGATTCAATTGCGCGGTGCTTCGTCTATTGGCGGTAGCAATCAACCCCTTTTCGTTGTTGACGGTCTGCCCATTGACAACACCACATTTGCTCAAGGCGCATTGGTCAGTGATCAACCGAATCGTGGCAATGACTATCAAAACCGTGGTGCGGATATTAACCCGAATGATATTGCAAGCGTAACCGTCTTAAAAGGACCTGAAGCAGCGGCTTTGTACGGCAGTCAAGGTTCATCAGGTGCCATCATCATTACCACAAAAAAAGGCTCAAAAGGTCGTGGTAAAGTCAGTTATGATAATTCATTCAGCACAGACGAAGTTTATCGTGTACCTAAAACCCAAACCACTTTTACACGTGGTTTGAACGGTGCATTCGATGCGAATGAATTTCGTTTTTTCGGTCCAAAACTAGCCGATGGTCTCCCTGTTTACAATAATTATGACCAATTCTTCCAAAAAGGCAGCCGTCAAGCACATAATTTGTCTTTTGAATCTGGTTCAGACCGTTTGAGTTACCGTTTGTCTGCCAACTATACGAATAGAGAGGATGTCATTCCAAACACAGGAATGAAATTATTCAATGTCCGTTTGTCAGGTACAACTAAGTTATTAGACAACTTAGAAATGAACACATCCATAGCTTTTTCTAATACCAATGTTCGGAAATCGCCTGTTGGTAGCACAGGTTATTTGCTCAATATTTTCAACTGGCCCTTTTATGAGGATATGACCAATTACCTCAATCCTGATGGGACGCGTCGTCGTTTGCAAACAACCGTTTCTGAATACGATAATCCGTATTTTGTGGCCAATAAAGTCATTAATACAGACTTAACGAATCGCACCTTGACAAACATTGGCGCAACTTGGAATACCACAAGATGGCTGACTGTTGTTGGTCGTTTTGGTGTTGACGCTTACAGTACAAGAGGTAATTTCTTTGGGCATCCTGAAGCGAATGGTTATATTGGTACCAACGGTTCTATTGAGAATTATGTCGCGAATAGCCGGTTACTCAATGGTAACCTTTTGGCGACTGCCAAAAAACAAATTAAAGACTTTAATATGAGTCTGACTGTCGGTACCGACATTTTTGACCGTGATTACGAAGTTACTTCTGTCAGGGGTGAAAAGCTCTTTGATCCGACCTACAATAGTATCAATAACCTCGACCCATTGACGATGCGCACCAGATTAACGATTAAACGCAATCGCCTCATGGGTTTATTCGCCAAAGCGGATTTCAGTTGGAAAGACCTCATTTATTTGCAAGTCACAGGTCGTAATGACTGGTCTTCTACTTTGCCAGTTGCTAATAGGTCTTATTTCTACCCCTCAGTATCGGGCAGTATTATATTGAGCGATTTGTTAGGGATGAAGAACAATCCATACATTTCGCTTATCAAATTGCGCGGTGCTTATGCCGTTTCGGGTAAAGATGCCGACCCTTATCGTATCGAAGCAGCATTGGCAGCTCAAACGACAACGGGCGGTGGTTTTGCTTATAACTTCTTTGGGGGCAATCCAGATTTGAAACCCGAATTTGTCATCGGACGTGAGTTTGGTGTTGAAATGCGCTTTTTGCAAAGTCGCATAAATCTTGATATCACTTATTTCAAAAATGAACGCTCTAAGCAAATTGTTGCACAACGTTTAAGTTATGGCACAGGCTTCGTTTTTGGGTTGATTAATGGTGGTTCATTTGAAGTCAGCGGTTGGGAAGGTCAATTGACTGTCACACCTGTTAAAAAGAAGGACTTTAAGTGGGAAATCATCACAAACTTCACTAAAAACTCAACCAATGTCTTGAATCTTCCTGCTGCACAAGCGGAATATTATAACTCTGATACATGGCTTTATAATAATGCACGGGCCAGTGCTTTCATTGGTTACGAAGATTTACAAAAACTGTTTGCGACATCCACTTTCCCAAATATTTCTGGTAATCAAGTAGGTGCTGGTAGTGCAACCGCCATTGGTGGATATAGCTATGCACGCAATAAAAATGGGCAAGTACTTATCAATCCAGCAAATGGTTTGCCCGTTATCAACACCAACTTTTTGCCGATTGGCGACCGCAATCCTGATTTCATGATTGGTATCGTCAATAGTTTCAATTGGAAGGGTTTGGGTTTTAATTTCAACCTTGATATTCGCAAAGGCGGTGATGTTTTCAATGGCAACGAAATGTTCCTTTTCCGTCAAGGATTGAGTACAAGATTCCTTGACCGCTCAACGCCTTATGTCTTTAATGGCGTTTTACGCGATGGTGGTGAAAATAGCGAAAAGGTAACCGTCAATACCATTCAAGTCACACCTCAAACACGTTCTGACTTTTTTACAGCGTTTGCAGAAGAGGATTTTGTAGAACACAATATCAATTGGTTGCGCATACGTGACTTGACTTTGAGCTATTCCTTCCCTGACGGTTGGTTCAAAAGCATGCGTTCGCTCAAAAATGTTAAAGTGTATCTGACTGGTACAGACTTGTTTATGTGGACAAACTATACTGGTGGAGACCCTGCGGTCAACGGTACAACTGCAACTTCAGCGGGTGTCGGTGCATGGGGTTTTGATTTTGGTAAAATAGGCAGACCGCGTT
Organism: Saprospiraceae bacterium; assembly: GCA_043744475.1. Classification (GTDB taxonomy): domain Bacteria; phylum Bacteroidota; class Bacteroidia; order Chitinophagales; family Saprospiraceae; genus JAAFJT01. The sequence continues at coordinate 3,602 of JAYTUR010000177.1, forward strand.
CAATTTCTGCGGGCATACGCTTATCACTCCAATAGTATTATTTAAAAATAAAAATTTATTCAAAATTTGATGTCAAAGTATCTCAAAATGAACCGCTTGATATTTGAAAAGATACCCCCTCAGTATTTTTAGAAAACCAGCACAATCATTCTTTGAATTGGGTTAAATCAGTAATAAAAAATGAAAAAAGTATTAAAATATGCTCTTATCGGAACGGTCATCGTGTTTATGTCAAGTTGTAAAGACTTCTTAAATATCAATACCGACCCTTCTGTTCCGCAAAAAGTCAGCGCCACGACTTTAATGGCACCTATTTTCTCCCAAATGGTGCGTGGTGAAGCACGGGACATCCGTTATGTTAGTCTTTACACCCAAATGTTCGCCGTTAACTCAACGGGCGATACATGGGAGCGTCATGGCTATTTGTCAGGCTCTGATGCCGCAGGTGAAAAATGGCGTTCGCACTATTGGTCAATTGGTCTAAATGTTGATTTAGTCATCAACGATGCGACAACTACCAATAGCAATGATTTGATTGGTGCTGCGAAAGCGATTCGTGCTTGGAGTTGGCAATCATCAACGGACGTTTACAACGAAATGATTCTTACCCAAGCATGGGAACCTAATCGCTACGTCTTTGATTTTGACTCGCAGGAAAAGGTTTATGCCGAAGTTGTCCGTTTAATCAACGAAGCCTTAGCAGATTTCGATAAAGCTGGCGTACCCCGTTTGAAATTGGCGGATATGGTTTATGGTGGCGATATAGCAAAATGGAAAAAATTCATTTATGGCAATCTTGCCCGCAATGCCAATCACCTCAGCAACAAAAGCACATACAAACCAGACGATGTTATCAAATATTGCGATTTGGCTTTAGCCACAAATGCTGATAATTTTAGCGTTGCACATGCTGGAACAAGTTCAGTTGATGCTAACTACTTTGGACCTTTGAACTCTGGTATATCTAATTTAGGTAACTATCGCGCCTCTTCTGGCATTGTAAAACTACTCGATGGCAGTGTTTTTGGGGGTGTTATTGATCCTCGTTTAGCTATTATGATCCCGCCTTCTCCAGATTCAATATATCGAGGTTTGCAGGTTTTAACGCTTGATGCCAATAATACAACGGGCAATACCAAACGGATTTCTAATGTTTGGGGTGCTATACCAGGAACAGCGACAACAGCATTGTCTCCTAATTCAGGTTTTGCTGCTGACGGACGTTGGATTTATAAAAATGCGGCACCGCACTATATTATGATAGCTTCTGAAATCCAATTCATCAAAGCCGAAGCCGCTTTCCGCAAAGGCGATAAAGCATTGGCTTTGGCTGCTTACAAAAAAGGCATTGATTTACACATGGAATTCTGTGGTGTCACGGCTGCTAACAGAACCACTTTCTTATCAAGTGCTGCTGGTAAAACTGAAGCGACATTGACAATGGCTGATATTATGCAGCAAAAATACATCGCTCTTTGGGGTCATGGTGCACTCGAAGCTTGGGTGGATATGCGTCGTTTTAAATATGATGTAAATGTCTTTACGACTTTTGTCACACCTACTACATCACAGTATTTCCCTGATAACAACGGCAAATTAGCGTATCGCTTACGCCCACGTTACAACTCTGAATATGTGTGGAATCGTGAAGCATTAAACACTTTTGGTGGCAATAATGCCGATTATCACACCTATGAGACATGGTTCGTAAAGCCTTGATAATCAAATGGGTATGTTTAATAGACTTTAAAAGTTTCCTAAACATAAAACTACCCCCTCAGTATAAAACAGTATTTTTCTTCTTTTTAAAGAACATAGATATGAAATTAAAAATAAAAAATCTAATCAAAGCCTTAACCGCTTGTGGCGTTATGCTATTTCTCAACGCTTGTGGTGATGAGGCGACACTTGATTTGGCAACCCCTGCAACGGGTGCCCGCATCAAGTTTTATCATGGTGTACCTGCCGGTCCAGCATACACTGTTTTGCTGAACGGACAAAAGTGGACATCTCTTTTAGTAACTGCAAAATATACCGATTCAATAACGCTTGGCGGTGTTTATCCGGCTGTTGACTACGCTTCTGTACCCGCAGGCAGTGCTAAATTCACGATGCGTCAACCTTTATCTGTTGACCCAACGGGTGCAACCGTAGCCGAAGGCACTTTTACCGTCGCTGACGGCAAATATTATATGGTCGTTGCAGGCGACACATTGCCAAGTCCTAAATTATACCTGGTGCCAGATGATCGCTATACATTCAAAGATGCGACGCAAACGAGTTTACGATTCATCAATTTCTTGGCGAATACACCTGCCTCTGGATATGAGTTTTATTTGAAACGCAATCCTTCACCATTTGCAACGCTTAAATATGGCGAATCCAACGCTTATGCAGAGTTTTTGCCAACGGGTAGTTTAACGGATACGGTCGTTACGCGGATACCCGGTTCAGCAACCATTATCCATTCATTTCCTTTGGGAACAAGCAAATTGACAGCAAATAGGACGTATAATTTTCTTTTACGGGGTGTGTTAGGTGGTACGTCCACAAAAGCACCGACACTATCATTTTTTACGTCCAACTAATCTCTTTTCGCTAAAATACTGAGGGGGCTTCCGAATCATCGGCAAGCCCCCTCTCTATTTTGTTATGCATAAATCACTCAAAAACAACCTCTTGCCCTTCATCCCACGGCGGCGAAACAATGACATAAAACGACAAAGGCACGCTACCCACATTCCGAATCCATTGCGTCGCACCCGCAGGTACAAGAGCCGTTTCGCCCCCCCTCAGTATCGCCGACTCATTGTCAATACACAGCTCACCTTCGCCTTCTAAAATCACATACAACTCGCTGCTTTTGGTCAAAATGTGCGGTTCACTCGCTTTACCCACTTCGATTATGGCATGAGCCAAACTATAATTCACATCAACCGCATCGTTTTTAGGGTGCACAAACTCCTTAATAATCGTCTTATCACCAGCGATAAAACTGGATATGTCTGATAATGATTTTTTGAACATAAATGATTGATTTTTAAATCCTTATAACTAATCAATCCTCAAATCCTGCACTTTTACGCCAGGAAACTGCGATTTATCAAAATTAAACAAAGAACTATTGTATTTTTGATTGACCGTAGGTGCATCCAAACTCACTTTGGAACGTGATTGGTCGCGTCCAAAAGCGGTCACACTAACGATATGATTTGTCTTTTGGTCAATAGCTAAGACAATTTTAGTGAATTCACTGCGCCGATTGGTCGGTTTACCCGTCAAAATAGTCACTTTTTTGCTCCAACCTTCTGCCGATGTGCCTGTGATGCCGAAAACAAATTCCTTTTTTTCGTACATCCTTATCAAGGTTTTCGGTGTCATCAAGTCGTCAGCGTCTTTGCTGCTCGCATTTTTTATTTGGACGGTATTACCCGATTTTTGCCAAATATTTTGACCATTGCCTATCACGAAGTCGTTACCCATTTCCGCACGGAAATTGTCGCCTTGTTGATACACTTTTCCAGAAACAGTTTCTGCTTTGGGCTGTTCTGCAAGTTTAAATTCGAGTTTGAATTTTGATTCAAGTGAGTTATAACCATTGTATTGGCTTTTTACTTTATCTAACAAAGAATTAGCTTTCGAATCTGTACTACTTGCGTTGACAGATGAAGGTTGCGCCAAAATGGTCGTTGTACTGAGGGGTACCCAAAAAAGCGTGAGTGTCAATAAAATACTCAAAAATTTCATGTATAGTGATTTAAAAATTTAAAATATATTGTTATGTTATCAAAGGATAAGCCGCCAACAGTCATTTTGGCAAAAAGTTGTTTTTAAAAATAACTGTTAATGCCTTAATAACGTCTTTTAGACGCTCTTATTGATAAAAAGTAAGGTTAAATGATTGTTAAAGGTGGTTTATTAGCCCGAGTTCGTTATAAATTCAACCAATAGGTACACTTCAAAACCAAAGCCCGATTTTTTGATTCAAAAGCCCGATAGCCTGTTGCGGTGTCGTCTTCTGCAAAATAATTATTGGTGTAAACGATAAATAAATCGCTGACTGGTGCAAAACGCCATTGAAAACGGGCATTTAGATTGACATTATTAATTTGATTGTTGTACTGTAAAAACGTTGTGAAATACACGTTTTTTGTAAATGAAAAGTCAAAACGAGGACCAATAAGCAGCAATTGACGGTCATTAAAGCCCGTTGGCAAATCAATACGGTTGTAATTCACATCTAAACTGAACAAACCATAAGGTTGCCAACGATAGGTCAATGTCGCCGCCACCGCTTGAATTTTGCCGTTGAAATATTGCCCCAAACGCCCTTCAACTTTCACAGAAAACAGATTTCGAGGGTTGCTGCTGTAAGTGAACCTGGTGCCGCGGTAGGTGTAAGCAGAGCCTTGCGGCAATGTCTTTCCGCCTGTATTTGTGGGGTCAAACGGCTTGAAAAGATACGTATAATCCCAACGAAGGGGCGTGAAAGAAATGTTTGAATTATTTTGAAACGCAAGAATAAAATGCAAAGGCGAATAATCGTAATCGGTCAAACGGTTGTCAGAAAGTCGCCAAAAAACGTCACCATCCATACCTAAACTATAAGAATTGATGGATTGAGAATGAGGATAGAAAACAAAACCAAAATTTGGTTCAGTGCGATAATAGTTTTTACGCGGCACATAACCTGTTGCCTCGCCTATATAACCGCTGCCGACGGATTCTAAACTTGATCCAAAACTGAAATTATTGTTTTTATATTTAATGGCTGCGGCTGCGGCATAAGGTTGATACTGAAGGGTCGGTGTGAGCGAGCGATGTACAAAAACTTTGCCCTGCCACAAGCCATCTTGTGAAGCAAGGTTGTAGTCCACGCCGATGATGCGGTTAAAATCGTCGGGTTTGTGTTTCCATAGATTTTTACCATTGGCATCGGTTTTAAAGTCTTGTTTGTTGACAAAAAGGAAATTGACGGTCGAGCGGGTAAAAATTTTACGTTGCACAGCCGTTGCAAAAAAATTGGAGGCTTCGATATTTAAGTCTTTGCGCCCATTGGTTTGTATATCGAGAACTCCGACGCGCCAATTTTTGTCGAGTTTACCAGTCAAACGGGCACCTGCTATGATGGGTACTTTGACCGTACTTCCTGTTGAATCAGCCGCTAAACCAATGCGTCTTGAAAAGAAAGGATTGATATTGGCGAAGCCAAAAGAGCCAAACAAATCAGAGTTTTCAAGGAAAAATTGCCGTCTTTCAGGAAAAAACAACTCAAAACGGCTTAAATTGGTTTGTTGTTTATCCACTTCGACTTGTGCAAAATCGGGGTTTGTCGTCAAATCTAAATTCATGGAAGAAGTGACAGCTACCTTTGCATCGAATCCAATCCCCCCCTCAGTATGTCGTGGTGTTTGAGCGACAATATCCTTTGACGTTGAACCTAAAAGGTACGGTATGAACGACACGTTGCGCTTCGGCTTTGGCGGGGCATCATCCCAAACGATTTTACCCGTAAAAGCGACGTTGTTACCGCTTGCAAAACGGGGCAAAGGTGCCCAATTTGAGCGTTCTGCTTGAGGTCTGCTTTGATCGTAGCGAAAAAAATTGGCGCACCATTCATTTGTAACGCCGTCCAGACTTTGATAACGCAATGTTTTGAAAGGAATAGCCATTTCAACGGTGAAATAATCAGGTTCGTTTTGGATTTCTGAAAACCATTTATTGTCCCAATCGGTTGTAAAATCATTGCCATTGGAAATTAAGCCTTCACGCTGAACGCTCATGGGGCTGGTGACGAAGCTAAACCCGTTTTGCTTATCGCAAAAAGGGTCTAAAATAATCCCAAATAAATCAGTAGAGCCAGGCGGAAAATCGCGACGCAGTGACTGAACGATATAAGTATTTTTTTTCTGATAACATTTTGCACCTATATATAAGTTATTGTCATCAAAAGTAA
>JAYTUR010000178.1:0-2463 GCA_043744475.1 Saprospiraceae bacterium
TCGATATTGACCTTTACGATTCTTGAATTTGACATATAATTTTAAAAAGTATTTAGTATGTAGTCATGAGTATTTAGACTTGTTGCTCTTTAAAAATGTGCTAGACTTTGAATCTCAATACACAATACTATTAACTCACGACTCATTGTTAGTGTATAACAAAAAACCTTGCTTTTAAGACCCGCAAAATTACACTTTTTGACCCAAATAACGAAGGATTGTTGAAATGTTTTCGTTGTTACAGAGAGGGAAAAGGAAGACATGCTAAATATAGCAAATGAAGGTATGCGGATTATACAGACACATTAGTCAACTATGAGACAATGTGATTTTAATATTTAAGACGTGCAATAAAAAAGCAACTTTCTTATGAAAATTGCTTTTTATACTGAGGGGGTGCTCCTTTCCTCCTTTTTTTCTATTTTTGCGAACTTTTTCAAAAATATTAATATTCAATCTGTTATGTCCGAACTAACAACAAAATATACACCCGCCGACATCGAAGACAAATGGTATGCCCATTGGGAAAACAGCGGTTATTTTCACAACGAACCCGATGACCGTGAACCATTCAGCATCGTTATTCCGCCGCCGAATGTGACAGGTGTGTTGCACATGGGACACATGCTCAACAATACAATTCAGGATGCTTTGACCCGTAAAGCCCGTTTGGAAGGTAAAAATGCGATTTGGATTCCCGGTACTGACCATGCGTCTATTGCCACCGAAGCGAAGGTTGTGCGAATGTTGCGCGAACGCGGCATCAAAAAATCGGATTTGACGCGCGACGAGTTTATGGCTTATGCGTGGGAGTGGAAGGAAAAGTACGGCGGCATCATTTTGCAACAACTCCGAAAACTCGGTTCAAGTTGCGATTGGGAACGCACCGCTTTTACGATGGATAAAGGCTATTCGGAAGACGTGATTCGCACGTTTGTGGATTTATATCGCAAAGGAAAACTTTACCGTGATTACCGCATGGTGAATTGGGATTGTGAAGCCAAAACCGTTTTGTCGAATGAAGAAGTGATTCATGGCGAGGAGCAAGCGCAGTTGTTTCACACAAAATACTTTTTAGAAGGGTCGGATACCGAGGGGGTGGTTATTGCGACACAACGACCTGAAACGATTATGGCGGATACGGCGGTGGCGGTGCATCCGAAAGACCCACGTTATGCGCATTTGGCGGGTAAAAAAGTGATTGTTCCCCTTGTAAATCGCGCTATTCCTATCATTTTTGATGAGTATGTGGATATTGACTTTGGAACAGGTGCTTTGAAAGTGACACCTGCACATGACCCTAATGACTATGAATTGGGCAAAAAGCATAATTTAGAAGTCATTGATTTACTGAATGAAGACGGTACGTTGAATGAAAAATGTGGTATTGCTTCTATGATTGGCGTTGACCGTTTTGAGGCACGTCGGCACATGAAAAAATTGTTGGCTGATGCAGGTAATTTGGTTGAAATCAAGGATTATAAAACCAATATTGGACGTTCTGAAAGGACAAATACCGTTGTTGAGCCACGTATGTCGTTGCAATGGTATGTCAATATGAAGGCTTTGGCAGAACCCGCTTTGAATGCGGTTGAGACCGATGATATTGATTTTTATCCAAAATCATTCAAGAATATTTATCGGCATTGGATGGATAATATCCGCGATTGGTGTATTTCACGTCAGTTGTGGTGGGGGCATCGGATTCCTGCATATTACTACAATAATGAGATTTTTGTCGCAGAGACGGCAGAAGAAGCCTTGGCTTTGGCACAAAAACACTTTCCAAATACCTCCCTCAGTATTTCAGACTTGAAACAAGATGAAGATGTGTTGGATACCTGGGCTTCGTCGTGGTTGTGGCCCATTTCAACATTGAATGGTTTTAAAAATTCAGAAGAATTTAATTACTATTATCCGACAAGTGTTTTAGTGACAGGTTGGGATATTATTTTTCTTTGGGTGGCACGTATGGCAATGGCGGGTTTTGAATTTGTTCCTAAGATATTATATCCTGGTATTGAGGAGTTAGATGAGAAACAAAAGGAAAAGATTAAACCGTTCAAAGCAGTGTATTTTACGGGTATGGTACGCGACAAACAACGCCGCAAGATGTCGAAGTCGCTGGGAAATTCGCCTGATGCTTTGAAATTGATTGAAGACTTTGGGGCGGACGGTGTGCGTTTCGGTATGTTGGCATCGAGTCCTGCGGGCGGTGATTTGCTGTTTGATGAAAAGTTGTGCGAACAAGGGCGTAATTTCTGCAATAAACTCTGGAATGCTTTGCGTTTGATTAAAGGGTGGGAAATTACGGAAGAGTCGCCTTCGGAGACGAGTGAAGTGTCTGCTGCTTGGTTTGAATCAAAAAGTAATGTTGTTTTAGGCGACATTGAAGATAATTTCACACAATATCGTTTGTCAGAGGCTTTGATGAGTTTGTATAATTTCATCTGGGATGATTTC
>JAYTUR010000179.1:0-9532 GCA_043744475.1 Saprospiraceae bacterium
AGTTTTTGTCTTCTGGAAAATACTCAGCACCACCACGTGAGCCTAAGCCAGGACGACCTTGACGGTCAACAATATGAAAAGCCCATTTGACTTTAAAAATATACTTTTCACCCTTTTTTAACGGTTTTGGTAAGTCAATACGCATCATAGTTTCGACAATTGTGTAGGGCAAAGCCTTATCTGTCGCATCGCGCACCCAATCAATATTGTAACCATAATCCTCATTTGGGTGCATGTATTGCAATTGACGCGCTGACATTTTTTCGCCCATCTTTTGCTCTTTTGTCGTCACCGAAATACTTTTAGGATCATGCGTGTTTTGATCCAGTTGTAACCATAGGTAAGACAAGGCATCGGGCGAATTGTTGACATATGTAATCACTTCTTCACCGCTGATGGATTGCTTGTCATCGTTCAACTCCGTCTTGATTTTGTAATCGGCTTGTTGTTGCCAATACTCATGCCCTGGCGCACCCGAAGCAGTGCGGTAGTTGTTGGCAGTAGGTAAAATTTCCTCTAATTGACGAAACTTGTCGTTGAAAGGCTCAATTTTGGCTTTTTCTTGACCCCTCAGTATAGGCGACATAGAAAAGCACAAAAGCACAAAAAATAGACTTTTTTGTAAGGATTTTTTCATCTTAAAGATTGGTTTGTTATAATTAGAAAATAGATTTCAAGAAAAATTTTGTAAAAATAAGACAGATTTTGAGAGTGACGATTGTTTTACCATGCAAAAAAAATGTCGCTACAAGATGAAAGCCTTAAAAACGGTGTTTTTAGACGAAAAGGCTTTTTTAAGTGTATTGTGCCCTGTTATTACTATGTTCAAAATAAAGTTTTAAAGGTTTTAAAACCGTTTTTTTAATTATTGATTTCTATCAACGAAGACCTAATCGTTCAATATTCCTTAGCTTTGCGCCCAAAAATCTAAACGATGCTTGAAAAGATAAAGAGTAATCTCTTGTTTATCGTCCTTTTTGTCTTCGCGGCTTATGCCGTTGGACGTTATTTTTATAAAAAACCTGACGTTATCAATGGTGAAATTGCGCCTAAAATTGCCTCCACACAGCGCGATGGTGAGCCTTTTGACTTGTCTGTACTGAGGGGTCATTACGTACTACTCGATTTTTGGGGTAGTTGGTGTGGCCCTTGTATTCAAGAAGCGCCACAACTTAAAGCCTTGAACGCCAAATATTTAGGTAAGAAATTCACCGATGCCGCAGGGTTCAATGTTGTGAGCGTAGGCATTGAAAAAGACAAAGACCGTTGGCTATCGGCTATTGACCAATTAGGTATTGGCGACTTTATACATGTCAGCGATTTTCAATATTTAGATTCTCCCATTGCAAAAGCCTACGGTGTTCGGGTCATTCCGACCAAATTTCTGCTCAATACTGAGGGGGTCATTATTGGGGTTAATCAATCCCTTGAAGACATCGAAAAAGTGTTAGATTCCAAAGTTTTGAAATAAACGAATCTCTCAACTCGTTAAAGCATTCGTATTAAATTCTAACTTTGCGCTTCAAATCTTATGTATGGAAAATAATGACAACCTAATAGGCGTACTCGTGACGCTTTTTCGATATAAACGCCCTATTTTGTGGGCAACTTTGGCGACCGCCGTAGGCACTGCTTTGATTTCTTTCCTTTTTTTGGACAATTATTACAAGTCAACAACGACCTTTTACCCCCTTAGTTCCGATGTTTTTAAGCCCGAACAAATGTTTGGTTCTTCCACAAAAGATATGGACTATTATGGTGGCGAAGAAGACGTTGACCGCCTCATTACTATTGCCCAATCGGGCGAATTGTATGATTTTCTTATCAAAAAGTACGATTTATACCATCATTACAAGATAGATACGACGAGCGAACTCGCCGCTTTCAAGGTGCGTGAAGCCCTTGAAGGATTGTATGAAGTTAAAAAAACAAAGCACAACGCCATCGAAATTTCGGTCGAAGATAAAGACCGCCGGTTAGCTGCCGATATGACCAATGCTGCTCGCGACAAAGTAGATGAAATTGCGCAACGCCTGATTCGTGAAATTCAAGCCAATCTGATTCGTGCTTACGAAACGAGCTTTATCGAGAAAGAAAAAACATTGTTAGGCGTAGGCGATTCCTTGATGCTGATGCGCGAAAATTACGGTGTTATTGACCCTGAAAAGCAAACCGAAGCGGTGACAAAAGTATCCGTCGAAGCGCAAGGCAATTATATACGAGCTAAAGCAAAACTCGATATGCTGAAAGGCAACCCCTCAGTATCAAAAGATACAATTGCCCTATTGCAAGCGACCCTTAAAGGTTATGAAGAGGAATCAAAAAACAACGATGTGATGATGAAAAAGTATAATGCAGGTTACAATTCAGTCAGCGTTTTGAAGCAAATCTATGAACAAGAACGCAATCAAATTGGACGTGACAAACAGCGTTATACCCAGCTCCGAGTCGCTTTTGAAACCAAAATACAAGCCCTAAAACTCTTTGAAACAGGGGCTGTACCCGTCGTCAAATCACGTCCAAAACGCTCCGTTCTTGTTGTTAGTGCTACTCTAATTGTCTTCGTTTTAAGCGTAATTGGTGCTTTATTGATGGATAATTACCGAGATGTCAATTGGAATGAAATCAAATCTGCCTCTGCAAACGGCTCGCCCAAACCGCTTAAAAAAGCAGCTATTGGGTTTGTAAAAAAAGACAATTAATGTGTTAATTGTCGTTGGTCATTATGTCATTTGGTTGTGACACAATGACGATTGACGATTGACCAATGACCATTCAGCAATGACAATTGACAACAAAGGCATTTTTACAACATACACAGCCATAACCGTCGTGAGTTTGTTGGCGGCAGTGGGCTTTGAGAGCATTTTTCCTGCGGCGATTCCTGCGGTTCTGCTTGTGGCTTATGTGGCTATTGTTGATTTTCGGAGTCTTTTTTTCTTGCTTTTAGCTTGTATTCCTTTTTCTATCGAATATACTTTTCCCAATGGTTTTGGCACTGATTTGCCGACCGAGCCGCTGATTGTGGGCTTGATGCTTGTTTATTTTTCATATGTGGCAAAAAGTGGTTTTGTACTAAGCGGGGGCATTTTTCTGCGTCATCCGATTACATTGCTTATTGTTTTGTCCTTAGCATGGGCTTTTGTGGCGACTCTCAATTCACTCGATGTTTTCCTTTCGGTCAAATATCTTTTGGCAAAAATATGGTATATCATCACGTTTTTCTTTTTGGGCGGTGTCATTCTGAAGGATAGTAAGGACATTAAACGCTTTTTTTGGACAATTTTTATACCCCTCAGTATAGCCGTTCTGATAACGACGATTAGACACGCAGCCGTCGGTTTTTCATTCCTTGATGTGAATTATGTGATGCAGCCCATGTTTCGGAATCACGTCTCTTATGGTTGTATTTTAGCCACATTCCTACCTTTTATTGTTTTGGCTCTGACGATGACACCGCCGAAGTCAAAAACTAAGTGGTTGTTAATCACTGGTTTAGTATTGTTTTTATTGGCGATTCAATTGTCTTTTACCCGTGCGGCTTATGGTGCAGTGATAGGGGCTGTGGTATTTTATTTTATTGTAAAACATCGTTTGTCACGTTATGTCGTTGCGGCAGCGATTATTGCCATTATCGCTTTTGTCGGTTATATTTCGAGTCATGACAAATACCTCGACTACGCACCTCGTTTTGATAGAACGATTACGCATCAAAACTTTGATAATTTACTAGAAGCGACGGCAAAAGGAGAGGATATTTCGACGATGGAACGCGTTTATCGGTGGGTCGCTGGTTTTCAAATGGTTACTGATAGACCTTTAACGGGTTTTGGACCGAACAATTTTTACGATTTTTATAAATCTTATACGGTAACAAAGTTCAAAACGTATGTCAGTGACAATCCCGATGGTTCGACGGTACATTGTTATTACCTTTTAATGGCAATCGAACAAGGCATACCGGGCATGTTAATATTTTTCATCTTGATTTTCTATGTTTTACTGAGGGGGGAGAAAATTTATCACAAAGCGAAAGAACGTTGGCAACGCAACACAGCTATGGCGGCACTGCTCTCTTTTGTTACTATTTTGATTCTTATTTTGATAAACGACTTGATAGAAACCGACAAAATAGGTTCGTTTTTCTTTATGAACCTCGCCATTTTGACCAATTTGGATGTGTTGACCACTGATTTGACTGATATGACAGGTTGACACTGATTTTTGTTGTCATTCTGTAAGAATCTTTAAAAATCAATGTCAATCTGTCGTATCAGTCAAATCAGTAGTCAACCTCAATTCTTTTTCAAATACAGAATACACGTTATAATATAGGCAGTTGCAAACAAAAGCGTTCCAAATAACAAATGTAATGGTTGTAAAAAAGGAGGAATATTGAAATTATGCATTGAAATGCCAAAAATAATTTCAGAAATAAGTAAACCGAGTAGCAATGTTGAGAAAAATTTGATGCTTTTTATGGTAAAAAAACGACTCCTCAGTAGCCACACCCAATACATGATACCCGCCGTTACAGCATAGTAAAACGTGCGATGAAAGCGATAAATGTCGCCCAAATTAGGAATCCATTCATGTCTAAGTGCCTCACCTAAGGCTGAGGATATTAAGTCCACATTCTCGCGTACTTGCGTACCAATCATGATTTGAATCAAAATTAAAAGGCTAACTCCTACACCGCCCCATACTAAACCCATTGGTTTGACGCTCAATAAATCGCTCATATTACCTTCATACGTATAAGAAATCAGCACCGCCGAAATCAGCACCACTAAAATGAGCATTGCTATAATCATGTGAACAGAGATAAACGACGGCATCAAGTTCGTTGAGACGACCAATGACCCTAACCAACCCTCAAATCCGACACCGATAAAACCCGCCAGAGACAGCCAAAAGATGCGTTTATCCACTTTTCTCAAGGAAAATGAGAACAATACTGTCAAAAAAATGAGAAAACCGACGAGTACACCGATGACGCGGTTGATGTATTCAGTCCATGTTTTGTAAGCATTGAACGGTTCATGGTCTGATACTGAGGGGTCATTTTGGATGAGATGAGCCGTTTCAGACATCCCCATTCTATCCAGAATTTTAGCAACACGTTCATTTTTCTTTTTCCGTAAATCGGTATAATGTTGCAAATAATCGGCGGGTAATTCGGCTTCACTCGTTGGTGGCACCCACACGCCGAAACATTTTGGCCAGTCAGGACAACCCATGCCGCTGCCTGTTGAGCGTACCCAGCCACCGACCCAAATTAAGAAAATAGTCGCGATGATTGTGGCAATACCCCAACGACGAAATCTGCGTAAATTGTTATTATTTGTCATGCACAAAAGTATAAATTAATGCTAGTAATGGGTAAAAAGCGAAAAGGTAAAAGCGATAAAACGTTAAAGCCTATGAAGTGAGATGATATTGATTCTTTATCCCGACACATCAACAGCATAAAGAGCTGATTTTGGCATTTTGTTCAATTTTGAATAGAAAAAAAGGGTAAATCAATTCGCGTAATGCTTGTATTTGGTGTCAGTCACTTAAATTTGCAAAAAAACGAAAAAGCAAAGTGGCGACTCAACAAAAGCAATATTTTCATTCCATTGACCTTTTACGCGGTCTGGCAGCCTTGACGGTTGCTTTTTATCACTATACTGACTATTTTTTGGCTAAAACGCACCCCCTCAGTATTTTTTTCCATCACGGCTATTTAGGTGTCGAAGCCTTTTTTGTCATTTCGGGCTTGGTGATTCCTTACTCCTTGTCGCTGAAGCATTATAACATCAAACAATTTGGGCGGCAGTTTGTCAGTCGCATTATCCGGATTGAACCGGCGTATTGGGCAAGTATCGTTTTGATGTTGATGAAAGATGCCAGCGTTTGGTTTGTGAAAGCCGATAAATGGATTCAGTTGGATTATTACAATCTGTTCTTACATATTTTTCATGCCAATGCTGTCATGCACGAGCCGTGGTTGCGGGGCATTTATTGGACTTTGGCGATAGATTGGCAGTTTTATATCGTTTTGCTTGTCTTTTTTGCGCTGTTCAATCGGCGGGAGTGGTGGATTCGTTATCCAATTTATGCATTGTTTGCCTTTGGACATTGGTATTTCCCTTACGAATGGTTGCCGTATCATGTTGCTTCCTTTGGCGCGGGATATATTTTGTTCCAATATTATCGAGGTTATATTGACGAAAAAGAGTTAGCCATCATCTTACCCGCTATGTTGTTGATGCACTATCGTGGTTTCGATATGAAACATTGTTTGGCGACAGCCATTCCTTGTGCGATTATACTTTTTATCAATAAAGAGTGGAATTGGTCAAAATTTATAGGCAAAACGTCCTATTCTTTTTACTTAACGCATGTCGTCACAGGTTGGCTTTTGCTCGACGGAGCATCAGAGATTGACGGCGAAAATGGTTGGTTTATGGGTGCGGCGGTTTTTGTTGCTGTGGCGTTTAGTCTTCTTTTTTCAAAATATTTTTACAATTGGGTGGAAGAGCCGACGCTTGTTTGGGCTAAAAATTGGCAAAAATGGGTTAAAAAACGAGGTTAGAGATAGAATATACGATGTTAGATGTTATGCACCCACTGTACATCATACATTTAACACCGTATATTCATTAACTACTTATCATCACCGAAAAAAGCGATGATTTTATCTGCCAATTCTAAGCCGATATTCGCTTGTGCTTCAACGGTCGCAGCACCGATGTGTGGCGACACAGAGATACGTGGGTGATTGAGCAAATCGGCACGAGGATTAGGTTCGTTTTTGAAGGCATCAAGACCTGCACCGCCGATTTTTCCACTTTCCAAAGCAGCCAATAACGCATCTTCGTCGATGACACCACCACGTGCACAGTTGACAATGATGGCACCATTTTTCATCATCGCCATTTCGTCAGCACCAATGAGTGGTTTGCCGAGTGCTGGTGTATGAAGACTGATGAAATCAGATTTTTTCAACACTTCATCCAAAGGATATGAACGCAAAGAAATGCTCAATTTTACATCTTTTGTATTGTACAAACTAATCGTCAAATCAGTTTTCTTGATGTATGGGTCGCTAGCGAGTACGTTCATACCCATGGCGAGAGCGATGCGCGCCAATTCCTGACCGATGCGTCCGAAACCAACGATGCCCAAGGTTTTACCTTTAAGTTGAATGCCTTCTGCATAAGCGGCTTTTAGTTTTTTGAAATCACCCGTCGCCATTTCGCGGTTTGAACGGTGCAAAAAACGGGTTAATGCGAAAATATGACCCATAGCCAATTCTGCAACCGATTGAGACGAAGCTGCTGGAGTAGTGATGATTTCGATGCCTTTTGAACGGGCGTAGTCCACATCAATATTGTCGGTACCAACACCACCACGCGCGATGATTTTGAGGTTAGGACAAGCGTCAATAAGGTCTTTGCGCACTTGAGTTGCCGAACGGACGATTATAACATCGTAATTGGGCAATTCTGTCATCAATGCATCTTGGGGTACTTTTGTCGTATCAACTTCATAACCCGCTTCTTCAAGGAGTAATTTACCGTCGGCTTCGATGCCGTCGTTTACTAGAATCTTTACCATAATGAGTCGTATTGTGATTTTATGTAGAACATAATACTATAAAAAATTGATGTTTTTTGAATTTATTTTTAGACAAACGCCCTGATTCCATCAAAAAACAGTGCAAATGTACGTCAATCCCAACGCCTTTTTTAGTTATTTTTAGAAGTAGTTTATCAAAAAGGTGTCAAAAAACGTTACAAAATCTTTTTTTAAAGAAAATTTAATCGTAAGCAGCGAAAAACAACATCATAGGCTCTTGTTTTTTAAGGGCTATTAAAATATATTGAATAAAAAAACTTGAAGCGCGTATTGAAAAAGAATATAACTTTGTGACTTGAAGCTTACATATTCCTCCTTGAACAGACCTACCTAAAAGTAATTTCAGCAATATTTTTTAGTCCGATTCTCTAGTTGACTGGCAACCCCCCCCCCTCAGTATAGAGGCTCATTTTTTATGTCTAAATAACAATAAACTTAATAAGCAATACATATTAACCATATTAATCACTATTACATTCTAAGATGAAAAAAATCATACTTTTTCTCAGTTTAATCTTTTCAAGTTTCATGGCATCTGCACAAGATACACCGGATCTTGTCTGTAGCACTCCAACTATCGCTACGAATACCATTCATGAAACATCTGCGGGTATCACTTGGAAATCTACTACTGCTGCTGCAAGTTATACACTTGAGTATCGCTCATGTAGCCAAACCGCTTGGACGACTGTAAATAACTTGACAACAGCGGGTTCGGTTGATAATTCGGGTCAGTACGTCATCCAAAACCTTAGTGCCTGCCAATGTTATGTTGTCCGGATACGTGCCAACTGCTCTGCAAACGAAGTCAGTGATTGGCAGACTTCTGAATTTCACACTGCTGGATGCGTTGAACCATGCCACGCACCTTCGGGCTTGATTGCCGCCGCACGTGAAACGATGGCTTCGTTGAATTGGACTGCGGGTGCAATTGGTACTGTTTACACTGTTCAGTGGAAAACAAGTCGTGAGACGGAATGGAAAACACAAACAGCTACAATAAATTCATTGACTATCAATGATTTACAACCTTGTAATGAATACCAATTCCGTGTAAAATCAGCTTGTTCTAATACTACTTCAAGCGAGTTTAGCGCATTAGGAAAATTCAAAACCTCTGGTTGCGTCGCACCTTGTAGCACACCACGTGAACTACGTGCTGTTGTTGCCGCAGACCGCAGTTATGCTTACCTCACATGGGCAACGACAGGCGCACGGGCTTATGAAGTGATGTACTCAATAAGCGATGGAACGACTCAAACAGAAACGGTTACAACAAACGCTTTACGGCTGTTAAATGTCGCAAGTTGCAAAACGTATAAATTCAAAGTACGCAGTATTTGTAGCGCAGCAACAAGCACATCACCTATTTATAGCGAATGGAGTGCTGATGTATCGGTCCATACTGAGGGGTGTCAACGTTGCCTTGCACCAAGCCGTTTGAGTTATGTAGCAACTGATGGCAGTGCGACATTGAAATGGGACGTAATTACAGGTGCTATCTCTTACGAAATTCAATGGATGGGACCAACCGATACCGATTGGCACACTATTTCAGACGTTCATGAATCAACAACTCGTTTGACAGGTTTGGCAGTTTGTTCATGGTTCACTTTCCGAGTAAAAGCAAATTGTACAACGACAACAAGCAGTGTTTGGAGTGCACCGATGCGATTCAAAACCTTGGGTTGTAACGCTGTTTGTGCTGCACCGAGAGATGTAAGAGTTACTGTTTCTGATGCTACTGCTGTCATTTCATGGATAGGTGCGACATCGTTTGCGGGTAGTTATAAACTCCTTGTCATTAGAGAAGACGGTGTAACTGCTCTTGAAACAGCTGTTACAGGCAATTCTTATACTTTAACAGGGTTGGCACTTTGCAAAAAATATAAAGTACAGGTCAAAG
>JAYTUR010000180.1:0-2451 GCA_043744475.1 Saprospiraceae bacterium
TGAAGAGGACTCATTGGGTCAAAATTAGAGCTTTGGGGGTTAATGAAGAAGACTCATTGGGTCAAAAAGAGGAAACCTACCTTCCAATGCTTTCAAGGCTTTATGCCGTTCCCTGTTGGTCAAGAACATAAATGGCTTGATGGATACTTACGGATTTTTCGTTTCATCTTTCCGACAACAAGGTCTCTAAATTTACAAAAAGCCATCGTTAATTGTTTAAAATTAAACGCTCATAATCCGCCTGAATATCAATGTCCTGCAAGACATGATTTGTCCGCATTTCAACTAATTTTACATGCTTTTTATGCGCTTGAACGATGGAACGACACCCCTCAGTATCCGTCGTTTCTAAGATGTTTTTTTTATAAAAATGAGAAAAAATGACGGGATTGCCTCGTTTTCCTTCAAAAATGGGTTGTATAATCACCTTTTCGTTTTGTTTATAAAAATCAAAAAATTGCTTTGCCAAATAGCGGTATTCTTCGGGTTGAATCAAAATCATATCAGATAAACAAATCATATACCCCTCAGTATTATGGGCTGCTCGCATGCCTGTTTGAATGGAAGTGGTCATCCCTTTTTTATAGTCCAAATTCTCAACGATATTTATGGTACATTCCGATTCAAGCGGGAGTGAGGCGTTTTTCAAAACGGATTTAACTTGTTCTGCTTCATGTCCAACTACAACAATCACTTCACCAATATCCGCTAAAAGGATATTAGAAACGGTCGTTTCAAGGATTGTTTTACCTTGAAACGGCAACAACAGTTTATTTTCATCACCCATACGGCTTGATAAACCCGCGGCGAGGAGCATGATGGAGAGGTTTTGAGACATCTATTGCTTATAAATTTTTCCATCTTTCATCACAAACGTCACGTTCATCAAAGTGGCGACATTACTGAGGGGGTCGCCGTCCGTGGCGATGATATCTGCGAATTTACCCGATTCGATGCTGCCCAATTCAGATTTCATGTCCAAAACCGTTGCCGCGACGATGGTGGCGGATTGAATGGCTTCCATAACGGGCATACCCGCTTCGGTCATGTATTGAAATTCTTTGGCATTCATACCATGTTTAAATACACCGGCATCCGTTCCAAAGGCGATTTTAACCCCTGCTTTGTAGGCTTTTGCAAAAGTTGCTTGAATATATGGACCTGTTTCCACAGCCTTCGGCTGAACAAGCGGATGAAAGTAACCAGGGATTTTAGCTGAATCGGCGGTTGACTTACCCGCAATAATCGTTGGGACGAGATATGCGCCTGTTTTTAAGAATAATTGAATGGCTTCGTCGTCCATAAAAGTACCGTGTTCAATGGTCGTCACACCTGCTCGCAATGCGCGTTTCATGCCTTCTGCGCCATGTGCATGTGCCGCAACGCGAAAACCGTAATCATTAGCCGTTTCTACAATGGCATTTGCTTCTTCTTGCATAAATTGGGGTGCTTTGCCGTTTTTAGCGATGCTCAACACGCCGCCTGTGGCTGTGATTTTTATCCAATCCGAACCGTCTTTATAACGTTGACGGACGGCACGACGGGCTTCTTCGGGGGAATTGATAACACCATCATCAAAATTTTCGGGAAAGGTCACATCAGGTCGCCAACCATTTGTCGGGTCGCCGTGACCGCCTGTTGTGGCTATGGTCTTACCCGCAGTAAAAATGCGTGGACCAGTGACCAAACCTTTGTTTATTGCATTGCGTAAAGAAATATTGACACCTGAACCGCCCATGTCGCGTACAGTCGTGAAACCTGCCATGAGTGTCGTCAACGCATATTTTTGGGCTTCATAAGCGACATCAGCGGAACTCATACTCATGCGTTTTTGGATTTGGTCGCGGCTTGTTTCGTTTTCAATGTGGACGTGCATATCAATCAGTCCGGGCAGTACCGTTTTGTCTTTTAAGTCCACGACAACATCGCTTGACTGAGGGGCGGTATAACCGTTTTGAACAGCTGTAATTTTGTTCTTTTCGACAATGATGGTCATTTGTTTTTTAGGCTGCGCCGAAACGCCGTCAATCAATGAACCACAATGAACCAAGATGCGTTGTGCGTACATAGCCGCCGAAAACGAGAGAAGTGCCAGAAAAAGTAAGGTTTTTTTCATGTTTTTAAGTAAAAGTTTGGTCTTAAAAGAATGATTTTAAATTTCGAGTGAAGTTAAAAATTAGTTTTCAGAAATGCCTCACCTTTTGCGGCATCGAGGCGATATATATAAGGTGCTTTGTGTGAGCCTCCTGAATACTTTTTATCAATGCGTTCTAAGATTTCAAGGCTTAGCATTTTGCGTTGGAAATTGGTTCGGATGAGTTTTTTGCCTAAAATAGTTTCATAAAGGTTTCGTAATTCATCCATTGTAAACGTTTCGGACAACAAATTAAAGGCAACTAATTGTGTATCAAGGAGAGTGTTCACTAAACTGTGTCAAGATTAAAAATAGTT
>JAYTUR010000181.1:0-2450 GCA_043744475.1 Saprospiraceae bacterium
TTTATATTTTTCCGCTTGCATAGAGGGCGACCGCAAGGGTCGCCCCTACTAATTCACTTCAAATCCTAACTTTTTTAAATCCTCCCAAAATTGCGGATAAGACTTGCCTACGACTGAGGGTTCTTCAATTTCAATCTCATGGAACATTGCCAAAGGTGCAAAAGCCATTGCCATGCGGTGGTCTTCGTAGGTTGGGAAAATCGGTGTTGTTTCTATATTGAATTTTCCTTCTACCATAAAGTATTGTTTTTGAGAACGTTGTGAAAAACGAGCAGGCATTTTTACAAAAGACACACCGACTTTTGCCAGTTCATTTTTTAACGCCGCTACACGGTCAGTCTCCTTTATAAACAAGGTTTCTAATCCTGTAAACAGACCTTGCACGTTGCGACCAGCACAGACGACTGCAAGAGTTTGAGCAATATCAGGGCATTTTACAAAGTTCCATTCAAAAAACTCTGTTCGTGGATTGCCTGTTTTTTTCAACAAAAGCCCCCCCTCAGTATAAGTCGTATCAACGCCAAAATGAAAGCCAATTTCTGTAATGACAGAGTCGCCTTGCCAACTGTTTTTGAATAAACCATTGAGTGTCAAGTCCAATTCGTCGGCAAAAGCTGCCATAGCGTAGTAATAAGAGGCAGCCGACCAATCCGCTTCGACTGTCACTTCACGCGACTGATAGGCTTGTTTTTCAACAGTAATCGTATTGCCTTTCCACGTGTGTTGAACGCCGAAAAATTCCATCAAAGACAATGTCATTTTGATATAAGGCAAACTAACAATTTTACCATCGAGCGTCAATTTCAAACCGCGCGGCAATGTCGGTGCGACCATGAGTAGAGCAGAAATATATTGACTCGACGTATCGGCGGGAATAATTAAACCATTGGTAGTCAAGTCTTTAGGTGCATTTATTTTTAAAGGCGGATAGCCTTCATTTTCCATGTATTCAATATCGCAACCCAAAGCATGTAGAGCTTTGACGAGTTTTCCAATCGGTCTTTGCTTCATACGTTCCGAACCCGTCAGTATTTGAGTGCCTTCTTGCAAAGCAAAATAAGCTGTCAAAAAGCGAAAAGTTGTTCCCGCAGCACCACAATCGTAGTTGTCATTATCGGTTTGAGCTAATAATTTCACAAGCGTTTGTGTATCGTTTGAAGTCGAAAGATTATTAATTGGGAAAGCCGTTTCACACAAAGCCTGGATGATAAGGACGCGGTTTGAAAAACTTTTTGAACCGTCGAGTGTGATTTCACCGACAATGTTGCGGTTGGGTTTTGATATTTTATAGGTTGTCATTCGTTTGAAAATAATTAGTTTTGCTAAGATAATGCCGCAAAAATAGCAATTTTGCTGATGATTCTATTTCAAAAACGCTGACAATGATAAACGACATTAAAAACCTTAGAAACCTACTTTCCGCACACGGCGACGAGGCAACGGCTGAATGGTCAGGACACTATATGAAAGACCAATTTGTGTTTTTCGGCATCAAATCTCCTTTAAGACGTGCGCTTTTCAAGCAATTTTGGGCTGAAAATGCCCCCCCTCAGTATATTGAGTTGCCAGACCACGTTTGGGAATTGTGGCTTGAACCTGAACGTGAATTTCAGTATTATGCTATCGAGTTGTTAGAAAAATATAAAAAAACATGGGCAGAAGACATGATTGAGTTGTTTGAAAAACTCATCGTTACGAAATCGTGGTGGGATTCTGTGGACTATATCAGCAGTGCTTTAGTGTCTGTTTATTTCAAAAAATATCCGTATCAAATCCTGCCTGTGACGGAAAGATGGATGGCATCGGGCAATATGTGGTTGCAACGGGTGTGCGTTATTTTTCAATTGACGTATCGCAAACAGACCGATACCGAATTGATGTTTAACTGTATGCGTCAACTGAATCACTCCAAAGAGTTCTTTATTCAAAAAGCGATAGGTTGGGCATTGCGGCAACATGCCCGAACAGATGCCGATTTGGTGCGGCAGTTTGTAGGGAATACGAGATTAGCCCCCCTCAGTAAAAGAGAGGCTTTGAAGCATATTGGACTGATGAATACGGATTCGAGTGATTGAAGAAATTTCAGATTTTAATATTTTGAACTTTTTAAGCGTATTTTTGTAATAGAATAGAAAAATTGATTTTTATGACAGATAAGGAAAAAAACGAAAAAGAAAAGAAAGCTGAAAAGCCTTTCGTCAATCCCATTGACCCCGATAAAGTAGCCGAGAATCCAGGTTTGTTACCTTACGCCCACACCGCAGGTGGTGCTGTTATTCGCCCCGAAGATAAAGGGAGAATCTAAGGCAATGCGATGATGGCGATGTACGAACAAACCGACCGCCAGATGCACCAACTCAAAGAGCAGATGGAAACGCTCGTAGCGCAAGCCAAATCGTTGCAACGCCGCAAACAAATTTCCGAAGTGATTTATGAAGCGACTTTGGGCT
>JAYTUR010000182.1:0-2442 GCA_043744475.1 Saprospiraceae bacterium
AATCACGACAATATCGCTTCTAAAAGCGTTACATTACTCAATGTTTTTATTGAAAAAGAAGACCTAAATTATTTTGTAAATAGTAGTGACACAAAAATAAGAATTGAAGAATATGACAAAGTTGTGTATCCAGATGCTCTTATCGTTTGTGAAAAACCCGAATATTATGACAATCGAAAAGATACCATTACAAATCCTATTTTGATTGTAGAAGTGCTTTCTGATTCTACTAAAAGTTATGATAAAACGACCAAATTTGAGATGTATCGAACCTTGGAGACTTTTAAAGAGTATGTTTTGATTCATCAAGACCGCAAACACGTGTCAGTTTATTCAAAACAAGACGATGCGACTTGGATTTTAAGAGATTATGATGGCGATGATGCGGTTGCAATTTTGTATCACATTGCCCAATGCCCCCTGCCTTTAAAACGGCTTTATCGCGGTTTAACATTATAAAATGCCCTACCCTTTCCTTTCAAAATTTAGCTGGTTTTTTCGGCGTATTTTTTTTAGTTTAAAACAAACACCCCGTCGTGTTTGGCGGCTTCTGACGTTTTATAACCATCATTTTTACAAAATATACCCCCCCTCAGTAAAAATGCAAGTGGCGGGGCTTTTATTCGCTGATTTACTTTTTTTCTTTGATATTCTTGAAATACTGACCAATCTTTTTTCACCTAATTCACGCCTTTTGACAGCTATTGAAATACAGAGAGGTCGTGAAATATTTGGCAAAGCCATTGATTTCAAATTAGTTATGCACGACAAACGTTCCGTACCTGTACGTCGCGGTTTTGCTCATGCGTATGTTACTTTTAACACGATTAACTCATGGCGACCCGTTCAAGCTGATGTTTTCATCCATGAATTGACGCATATTTGGCAATATCAACAGTTCGGTGCAGGTTATATTTCAGCGGCTTTAGCTGCACAGCGGACTGCGGCGGGTTATAACTACACATATTCTCACGAGTGGCATAAAAGCTCGTTTTTTGACCTTAATGCGGAACAACAAGCAGATTTTATTCAAGATATTTACTTGAAACGCAAAGGTTTTTATCCGCAATGGTTTTCCCAAAATCACGTTTTAGAAAGTGGCGTTGAAAAACGTTTTATGTGGGAAGTAAACAACGTTTAACAAACTTTAAACGTATTGAAGCCTTTATTTACGACAAAACTAATTTTGAAACGTTTAAAATTCGCTTAATTTCGCCCAATTTTTAAAGATTGACAATGATAAAAATCCTTGATAGATACTTAGTAAAGTCCTTTATTCCACCGTTTTTTGTTTCATTTGGCATCGCTTTGTTCGTGTTGATGATGCACTTTCTGTGGCTGTACATTGACGAAATGATGGGCAAAGGATTGGGTATTTTGGAGTTAATGGAACTGTTATTTTATCTAACTATCGTCCTCGTACCTCAGGCATTGCCTATTGGCGTATTGATTTCGACGGTGATGGTGATGGGCAATTTGGCAGAACGTTATGAATTATCGAGTTTCAAGTCGGCGGGTGTGTCGCTTCTTCGGGTCATGCGTCCTTTGATGATGGCTGTGGGTTTGATAACAGTTTTTTCATTTTTCACCTCAGAAGTCCTTATCCCTTGGGCAAATTTGAAGTTTTATTCTCGTTTTTATGATATTCGAAAGTCAAAACCCACTGTTTCGTTTCAAGCAGGTGTTTTCAACGATGAATTTCAAGAATACACTTTGCGCATCGGAAAAAAAGGACAAGACGGGACGAGTATCGAAAATGTCTTGATATATGGCAATAAAAACTACAATGCTAACCTCGTTAATCAAACCTCTGCCAAAACAGGCGAAATGATGACGACACATGACAAGCAGTTTATCGTTATGAATCTTTACGATGGTATTCAATATCAAGAGACGACGGGCCAAAACGGTACAAATGCAAAGAACTATCCTTTTGTACGTGTCAAGTTTAAATCTTGGCAGAAATATTTTGACCTATCGGAATTTGATAGGCGCAAAACGGACGAAGGTTTGTTCAAAAATAACCAAAAAATGTTGTCCAGCCGTCAACTTTTTACTGCGATGGACTCGATTCAGAAAGTTAGCTATTCTTATGGAACGGATTTGTTTAGAGGCATTCAGACCAATTTTACTCCATGGAGAAACAAACAGCAAGCACATATCCTCAAAACAGATACGGCTGTTATACAACAAATTAATTCTGTTGGAGCACAATCCACCCCCTCAGTATCCACGACAAAAACAGCGAATTCTTCACGTGCAATAAAAACTCAAGGACAAGCAGCTTTGGATTCTTTCAGTCAAAAAGCATTGGAAGGAACGCCTTATAGTCGTACAACCTTAGCCTCACTGCCAAAAGACACTTTTATCAATAAATATTTAAAACCTAATTTCTACGCCGTTTTTGCCGATACCAGCTTGCCGAAATATCAAAGAGAAAGT
>JAYTUR010000183.1:0-9449 GCA_043744475.1 Saprospiraceae bacterium
GTCTTTTCGGCAAATTTTGGTCAACCGTTATTCTAATAGAAGCGATGGATTTGGCGTTTTCGATGGACAATGTTTTTGCAGTTGTCGCTTTCACAGACAATATTTGGCTTATCTGTATTGGTGTTTTCATCGGCATTTTAGCGATGCGGTTTGTGGCTCAAGGCTTTGTTAAACTCATGGAAAGATACCCATTTCTCGAAAAAGCAGCTTTTATTGTTATTGGCATATTGGGCGTAAAGTTGACGCTGTCTGTTTATTCTCATTTTTATCCTGAAGACGTTCTATCTCAAATCATTGAAGGGCACAATGCTGACCTCTATTTGTCTTTTGTAACGGTGGGTATTTTTGTCGTTCCCATTCTTACTTCTTGGCTTTTTGGTTATCCGAAACGGAATGATTAAGTATTCAAAATTCGACAATTGTCATTAGACTTGATGTAATTTGATTATTAACTTACAGTAAGTCTATTACTTAGAAACTGTTTTAAAACCTACTTCTCACTTTTTCTCGCTTTGCTCGAAAAGCGTACTTTAAAGATTTTTATTCAAAAAACAGCTTCGCTCTGATAGATTTTCTCTCTGCACGCTTTTTTTGCGAAGCAAAAAACAGTGAGTAATTGTATGCTTTTAGTTTTAAAACAGTTTCTTATAAATGCTAATTTAACTTTATACAATTATAAAAAAAGGGGCTTTAATATTTTCTCAAATAAATCGCAGTTAGGATAACCCGATACATCCTTCTTATTTTTTTATTACGACGTTTAGAAAATTCAATATCCCATCTGCTTCAAAATAGCGTTCGGGCTCATATAGCGTTCTCGTTCTTGAATCCCATTTTTTTCTGCCCCGCCCCAATCTTTTATCTTTAAATTTTGGCGGACTTCGGTACTCCATGACAATAATTGATAGCCCAAACCCTGTTTTATTGTTCTTTTATCGGTGTCGTTTTCAAAAATATCCATTGCTTTTTTGCTTAGCTGCATAAATAATAATTTGATAAAATAACCTCCTTTGCGGCTATTAAAATCGGCAATATGGCTTATTTCATGCCCTAAAACGCCTATTTGAGCATTAAAAGAGAGGTTTTTTAACAAAATGGCTTCTAATTGACCGATTGTTTTGGAACTGATGGTTATTAGATATTTTCGATTTTTAGGTTTTTGAAACACCGCCCAAATACGAGGTCGAGCAGCAAGCGGCACAAGCGTTTTTTTGCCCCTAAATGTGATGTGCGTATTTTTTAATTCTGGAAAAAACAGCAAAGCACCTTGTATTTGTTTGATAAAAGTGTTGTCCATTTTTTTATTCACAAATAAAGAATCGTTGGCATGAATGTCTATAAAAGTCGGTGTGATGACCTTTTGAGCTAGTATTTGAGCCGTCATTTTTGTTGAAAAAAGGCAGACCAAAAGCCCTATTATTTTTATGTTTTTCATTGTCGAAATAGCTTATATTTTTGACAAAATAGTATAAAATTGCAAGGCGGCAAAGCCCAAAAACGCATAAGCAATCAATTTATCCATCATATTTTGTAACCACATCAAGCGTTTCCAAAGTATTTTGCCGAGTGAAATAAAAGCCAAAAAACCAACAAACGTGCCGACGGTGGCAGACAACGAAAAGTAAAAATACGCTATGTGTTCAGGCTTTAACCAACCATTTTGAACAAAAATATTGCCCCACAAAAGCCAAAAAGGATAGACCACGACATTGGCAAAACCCAAAACAAGACCTTGATAAAACGCATTTTTGGGCAACAAGGCCACCCCCTCAGTATGCGCCTTTTTTTTGAAGTTTTGAATCGCTAAAAATATTAATATTGGAATGGAAACAACGGCAAAAATGGTACTTAAATAAGGGACAGACAATAAGACATTCATGCCCAAGAGGGTGATACCGATTTGGAAAAACTCGACAACCGATGCTCCCAAACTGAATGTTATAGCTTGTTTCTGCTTGTTGGATAATGACATTTGCAATATCGTCAAATTGAGCATACTCAACGGTAGCGTCCCAATAAAACTACTACTGAAGCCTAACCAGATATGATTTATGATGTCATTGTAATTCATTGATATTGTTGTTTTTATCAGCTAAAATATTTCGCTTTTTATCTCTAATGCCTCGACCTCTTTTTGCCGTTTCACAAAAATTTTATATTCTTTTAAAGTCATATAGGGAACGCCGAGACGGTGCTGTGTTGTTGAAATATCAAATATCTTTTTCCATAATCTTAGATAGGCAGCCCATGCTTCAAAAAGGGAAGTATTGGGGTCGAAAATATGAGCAGGGTCAGAGCCCACGCCATTGATTTCTAAAATTTTAACATTTTTAGCGTTTTGAAGGTCAGATACTGAGGGGGTCTTTAAGTCCAATCGGAACACGTAGCAGCCCAATAGTTGGGCTTGAATTTTGTCAAAAGCTGCCACCATGTCTGGTGTTATCAAGTGATTATAATTCAAAAACTTAGTGCCGCGACAGTGATTGCCGATGTGTTCAACCACCACATTTTCGCCTGCTTTGGGTATGATGGCAAGTAAATCGGCATCTTCTTTTTTGAGCCTATCCATTTGCAAAATACCGCGAGGGTTCTGCATCAAAAGGTCTGCGACAGTTGCTTCGCCGTCACCTCTAACACTCAAAAACTCCTTGAGGGTGACGGATTGAATGCCACTTTCATCGGTCTCTGGATTTCTCCAATACAAAACAGCCGCTTCAACGGGATAATCCACGAATTCTTCGACTAAAAATGTTGTGGGATTAATGGACAAGTGTTCCATTATTTCTGCCAATGAATTTACTTTTTTGACCAAAAGCCCACGACTACCGATGGTGGGTTTTAGGATAACAGGAAAATGCAAACCTGCTTTTTCAAGGCTGTTTTGCAGCTTAGCCATATTGTCTGATGGTTCGATAACGCTGTTTCTGGGGCGATACTGAGGGGGTATCCATCGGCTGATGTCGGCTTTGTTTTCACCGACCATACCGCTTGTTGGAATGGCAGGATTTGCGGCGGTGAAAAACAAGGGTGAACGCGCCCGCAATGCCAAATAAATGGTATATATGATGGTGGGTGTGTTGTAGATGCGGGCATGCCAATACTCCTTATTCGTGAGGCGTATAAACCATTTTTGTTGATTGAGTTTTTTGAATAACGGGGTCTCTATCCGTTTCGTCGTAGCTGCTTTAGACGGATAGTGTCTGTTCGCCGTAGGCAAAGCTGTGGTGGCTGATGTCATTTTTTCCCAATTCATAGTATTGAAAGTCAATTATTTGTGATGAATAAAAATAGTTAAATTGTGAAATCGAGACGGTGCAAGGTCCTGATGGACGGTGCATCAATATGCCCTTTTCAGGTTCTTCTGTATGTGGTTTCTGATGAAAAGCCCAAAGGTCGGAGTTGGGTTTTCTAATGCTATTATTGTTCAAAAAATCTGAAAACCATTGCTCACGTTGGCTTCTAACCGCCGCATTGTAGAGGGTGCAACTTGACCAAATTTTAGGTGCATCGGTGTTCAAATGAAGGGTATGCCGCTTGCTGCCATCCCATCGCAACTCAAAAAAAGCGTTGTCCTGACCAGTTATCATAGTAAAAGGTTCTATATTCGTTAAATCGTATTGCTGCCAAAAGTCACTTATTTCAGCATATTTAAAACTGTCTAACAAAACCAATCCACGACTTTTACGGTAGGGCAATTGCCTTTCATGGCGTTCAAAAGCCCCATTGAGTAGGCAAGTAAACCGACCGTTGCGCGGGCTTAACGCCAACCAAGTGCCGCCATGCAAGGCATCTTTTGGATAAATCAAGCTCCGTTCGGTGTCTTGAACAATGTCAACGGATGAACGCGTAGGCATTTCGTCTCGATTGAAGGTCAAAATGAAGCCATCGGCGTTGGGTTTTGGATAAAAAGTGAATGTGCACATTGTGTTTTATTCTTGTTTTTGATGGCGTAAAGTTGAGGGTGCAACGCCAAATGTTTTAGGCAAATGGACGTCGGGCAATAGGCTTAAAACCCCAATTTTTATGAAAGCGGCATGGTGAATTGTGTGTTCGAGATTGTATTGCAACTCTCTTGCAAGGCTGCTGACGATGGGTGTCGAGTCATTGTCTTCGCCTTCGCTTGTAATACTGAGAGGTGTGTTGAGACTGTCTTGAGCAACTACTTCGAGGGTATTGACAATATGGCTTATCGTTGAACCAAAATGTTTTGTACACGTTTCTAAGGCATGGTCTCGACGACGTTTGTCGTAGTTAATCTGCTGATTATCATTGTATTGTGTCAAAAGACATTGATAAAACTCAAGGATGTGGCGTGCGTGCATACCGATACTTGAACCTGAAAAAATGCTTAAAGGCTTACTAAACTGCTCGTTGTCCATGAGGTGAATGACATGACGCAATTCCTCTAAAGTATGTCTTATATTTTGAATAAGATTGTTCATCGTTGTTATTAACTGATGTGAAAGATTTTTAAAGATTTACTTTTACGTCAAAATTCGGCAAAAACACCAAAAGATAGGGAAGGAGCTGCCAGGACATTTTGCCCTTTGAGTACCCCGGCAATACGAGCTGAAACGCCGATGTTTTTTTTAGCATTGACATAGTACAGAAATTCTGGTCCGACACCGGCATACTCGACATTGTTTGAAAAAAGTCCTGTATTAGCGGCTGTAACAGTGCCATTATTAAGGCTTTCGATACCATTTATTTTAAAAATAGCCAGTAAGCGGTCGTTGAAAAATTTATAACCGAATTCAAAATCGTAGCGAAATTCATCAGAAAAACCTTTTGTTCGGTTGTTGAAACCGATGGCAGCCTGTGTCCACCACCGTTTTTTACCTGTTCCGACACCAATTTTGAGCATTTGATTGAACTCGCCGTCGCCTGTAAATAGGGCATCGGGCTGTTTGGCATCGCCTGTGGGTATCCCGAACAATACATTGGCACTAACGGCAAAGTTTTTTATGGGCAAAGCGAAACGGAAACCCAAATCCATATCGCCAAAATTATTGTTTTCTATGCCTTTTTCGATGATAGTCCCTGTTTGCGCCCCTTTAGTTTCATTGACGACATTGCGGACGAAAAAAGGGACATAAGCGACGGCTGTTATTTTATTCGTGATGCCATATTCACCATAAAAACTTGTCGTGTAGTTGCCGAGTGTCCGAAAGGGAACGACATTGCCTTTGGTATCATAAACATCAGTCGCTTTGATGCTTGTAAAATCAAGTTTGTAGAAGCCTTTTTTCTTGCTTTTTGTCCATGCTTGCGCCATAGATACTGAGGGGGTCAACAAGATGATTAGAAAATAAAAAAGAATATGTTGCGATAGTTTTTTCATTTTATTAATTGTTGTAAAGTTTGATAATTGATATTTTAAGTATTGAGTATAACTTATGTAAAGTTGCAATTTGTTGAAAATCAATACTATTTCAACTCTGCTGTGCCAAATACAGGACCTAAAACGCAGTACAAAACCACAAATTTATAGTCCGAATGAACGACACTTGTTGGCACGTTCCATGTTAGCACACCCGAAAAATTGGTCAATTTGTTAGGTGTAATTTGTGCGCTCACGGCATTTACGGCATTGCTACCTGGCGTAACGGTATAGCGTCCGTCGGTATGATTGGCTAAAAGCAGATACACACTGGGTCCAGCACTGGTACTGAAATTGGCATCAGTCACAATTTGAGTGACACCATTGACAGTTTGCACGCGCACATTGCCCATTGCGCTGTAGGAACCACTGACGGGTTTAAATACGCCTCGTTTGATGAAAGTTGTATCGTTATTCGTCGTGTTGTTACTCGATTTATTGAGTACAAGCGAGTCCGTTAAAGTGCCGTTTGTGGCGTAAATCGTTGCTTTACCAATTGCTAGGGCTTTGCCTTTGCCTGTGGCATCAACAGTAATTTTAGAAGGGTCGCTGCTGCGCCAAGATATGCTTTCGGCTGCTTCTTCAATGCCATATTTATTGCTGAGTTTGATAGAAAAGGTTTGTTCTTTGCCGACTGTAAGGGAATCAATACGTGGTGAGATGGATAGTTTTTCACCAATAATTGGGTCGTCAATCAAGTCTGTACCAATGCAGCCATTTAGCAAAAAGCCGATGCTTAGAGTGAGAATTTGAGTTATTTTCTTCATTTTTTAAACTATTAGGCAACACTTAAATTTACACTACTAAGTATCGCATTAAGTAGGTCGTCATAAACACTCAATGCTTTGATTGCTCTCAATTTATTGATAATGAATAATTTATGACAATGATGAATGACTACTTAATATGTTCGAATACAAATATCTTAATGAACATTCACAAAAGAGTCACAGACCACAGTTAATGGCTTTGAACTGCTTTTTGATGCTTTTTTTGATAATTTTCGTTTGCAGATTTGATATAGCCCGGTTGGTCTTTATCCCAAGTGGCTTTAACGCTTTTATCGTAATTGAGGTAGAGTTTACCGCCGACGACTGACCATGCATCGGGTTCAATTTTTGCGGGATAACCTTTTGCCCAACCATAGGCACAGTAGCCGCCATACTGAGGGGCATACTTTTCGGGATTTCCGACAAATAATTGTTTGTTTGCATCGTTGCTGAATGACCACGTCGCGCCTTTCCACGTATATGTCAGGTTTGAGTTGCCCTTTACGGGCTTGGATGCTGTGAAGTATGCTACTGGGTCGTAGCCTTTGATAGCACCTTCGTCCGTAGTGAATATTTCAGACTTAAGGTTGTTTTGAGCATTGCAACTTTGCATAATACTGATGCTTAATAGCAGAAAAAGCACTTTTTTCATCTGTCTTTAATTTTTTTAATTTGAATGAATTGTATTAAAAATGATTTACAGCTGCAAATGTCGTTTCAGCTTATTACAAAAATATCACGAGCGCATATTGGTTATTTACTTTTAGAATTTTTAGCAAAAAAAGCGAGCCGACTTTTTATGGTTTTTAGTTTGTTTTTCTTTACTTTACCAGTATTTTCTCAACAATTAATTAAAAAAGAAAAAGTTTATACCTTGAAAAAAGGGCGGCATCACGCAGATAAACTTCTGAAAAACAGGCTTTTAAGAAATGTTGAGACTTTACATTGGTACAACCGTTTCGATACATCGGCTCGTTACATCATTCGGAATCCAGACGGCACCATTCACGAAGACCAACATGATTGGTCAAAGCTTTCGGGCATCACTTTTACGCCGTGGCAGCCGCAACGCAATACGGCAATGGCGGGTTGGCGGTACAATAATGTAACGGATTCTATTGAGTTAACGCCTTATTTTCATGTGAATGGGCGGCGTATTTTCCAAGATGACCCACATTTAACGATTGCAGTAAACGAGCCTTTTGAGCATGAAGTTCATCTGAATTATAAGACAAAGGAGATAACGGTCACTATCAGAACGCCCCGCAGCGAAATGTCAGAAACACATAGATTTACAACTTTCAGAAAATGGCTTGTGCAAATTCATCCTTATTTTGGGGGTAATAAACGCGCGCCACGGTCTATTACGTTGCGGGTTAGGCGTGAAACAATTAAAATTAACAAACATAAGCGCAATTAAATAAAAGTTAATACCGACGACGAAGTTTCAAACTTCGTCGTCGGTAAACCATTTTAAACGAATTATTTTTCTAAAATATCTTTTAACTTTTCCAAATCTTTCTGATTGGCTTTTTTCATAGCAGAAGCCATAAAAGGCGCAAAAATCTTTGAAAAACCAGAAGGCATTCCTCTGTTGCGCAATGTCATGTGCGTATGATTTGCATCAATGGCTTGCCATGTATAGGTCGTTTCCATTGGAAAAGGACCGTCGGCAGTTTTCATCATCAAGCGTTCCAGAGGTTTGAGTTCTACAAATTCATAGACATAAGCCAGTTTTCGACCTAAAAAGTGGGCAACAAAGGCGATTTGGGAACCGATGACTAGCGGTTTTTCTGTTTTCCATTCCGCAGACTTGATATTGACATACCATTTGGGAGCATTGTCAGGATTAGTCACAAAGGTTGCCACAACGTCAATTGGTTTTGCAATGGTTATTTCTGTGAAGACATCTACAGATTTCATTTTTTCTGATTTTAAGCATTTTATACTGAGGGGGGTGATTGAGACTCAACCTTCAATTCAATTTTTTACTCTTTTATATTTTTCAATGATAACATGGTCAACGCCCAATTTTTCAACCTTTTCAATGCCTTTTTGAATTAAAGTATCATTAGTAATATTGATCACAAATTCAAATTTATTGTTTTCCCAAGCTCTATCTATGAAGTATTCTAAGTGTTCGGTGTAAACATTGTCTTTCAAAGTATAGCTGCCGCCGCCTGCAGTGAATTTAGCTGTTGTGGTGTCTTTTCCCATGTTTAAATTATGGCTTAAAAAAGCAAAATGCGTTGGATTGATGATTTTAATCATCTTGATTTTAGGGTCAAACGTAGAAAAACTGGTGTCTTTTTCTATCGTTGTTGCCCCAATCAATTCCCAAGTCCCAATAAGTAACCGTTCGTCTTGTGGTTTATCGTTTTGACAGGATACTGTCAAAGCGATTATCAAAATAAGTGCGATTTTTTCTTTCATAATTTATTTTTGTTTACGACTAATTTACCTGCAAAATAAGCCATCGGCATATAAGCTACGCCAATGTCTAAAATAGTAAACCACGTTGGCGAAGGTAACATAAGCACATTCGTGATGCCACCCGCCAGGAAAAGAATACCGATTATCATAGCAAATTTCATTTTATTATTGGCAGCTATTTTTGCTGCCACGAATGCTCCTACGAATGTTCCGAGCGCATGAGCCAAAAATGGCATGATAAAATGTTTGGGTTCAAATAGGTGCATGGAAGCTTTTAAGCCTTCAACAGTTGTCACATCAGCACCCGCAGGCGGCGGAATGACGAAACTGCTCATCAAGATGATACCCATATTTACAACGCTGCCGATAACAGCACCTGCAATAATTGACAAAATATTTTTAAGAATTGGATTCATTTTCGTTGATTTTTATGATGAAATTGGAATTTTTTATTTGAAAAATGTCGCTTTTTGACAGTTTTATAGTATTTTAACGTGAGTTTGGAGATATTACTGGCTCTTTTTCGCTGCGCTCAAAAATCGACTTTTGAATCGTTGTTTAAGGCTTGAGCTTATTTTTAATAGAAAAATTTCCAATTTTTCTATCAAAAATAAGCTCAAGCCAATAGATTTCTTACTCGTACGCCTTTCGAGCGAAGCGAGAAACAGTGCATGATTGTATCTCCGAACTCACGTTATTTTACTGAGGGGGTACTTTGAATAGCATTGCTCATTTATAAGTCAATGGACTTATAATGAAGCCGCCACCGTTCAATTTACTTTTGTTGGCGATTATGTCCGCATATTTTTTTAGGTTTCATTGGTTAATTTTTTTTCATGTAGTCTGCTATCAATCGTTCATTTGAG
>JAYTUR010000184.1:0-2434 GCA_043744475.1 Saprospiraceae bacterium
GTAGTTGTAACTTTCAAAAAAATAACCGCGGTCATCGCCAAAGATGCGCGGTTCAAAAATTTTTAATCCTTCGATTCCAGTTTCGATAAAAGGCATAAACACTGATGTATTATGATAAATGGTAAATGATGTATTATTTAAAAATGTAAAATTCTAATATTTCTCGCAAGTCTTACATGTTTACAGTGTTAGAATTGTGACATTGTTTAAAAATAACTATTTTTCGCCTTATTTTACAAGGTATGAACACGATGTCACCCCAATTCTACCTGTTTTTGATACACCTTCTGCGACGACTTGAATTTTAGTTTGGGCATCACTGTTCCAAAAACTAACGGTTGCTTTGCCATTTTTATCGGTTTGAATGTATGGTTGCCAGTGCAAAGTAGCTCTAAAATCTTTGAATTCATGCTCCGGTTTAGACTCGTCGTAGTGCGGTGCATAAAATTCGCGGTGTGTTGTATAACCATTTCGACGCTGAACGACGATACCTGCTGGCGAAGGGTCATTGGAGTAGTCATAGTTGCTATTTCCTCTTTTGGTCAATATCGCAATTACACCATCACCACCGTTTATACCGAAAATAGAGGCATCTGCTCCTTTCAAAATGTCAACAGCTTCTACATCGCAAGGCGGAACTGTTGCGATGGTTTCAATGTCAACAGGCATACCATCCAAACGAAAGCCCACTGATGAGCCACCTCTGATAACCACACTCACATCAAGACCACTGCCATTGACTTGAACTCCCGCCACACGACCACGAATAATATCTAAAATGCTGAAATAGCCACCACAGTTTTCCTTAGTCATATCTATCGAAGTGGTCGGTGTGCCATAGATGCGGCGGTCGTCAATGGGTTTTTCTCTTTTAGCCTTTATTTCAACGGTTTGTAACATTTTTTCCTTGTTTAGCTGCAATTTTCGTTCAAAATCTAAGGTTTCCTTAGTCGTTTTTAAAAAATCGGCGAATGCTGTAGCGTCAAAAACTAAGGTATTAAACGGCACTTTTGTCATCAAAACCTTAGCGGTCAAATCTGAATTATCAACCAAAATATCCAAATTGCGCCCACCTTTTTCCTTAACCGCTTGAACAAAAATCCGAGTTGTATCTATAAAATTAAGATTATAAAAACCAAAAAGTCCTGCTGTATCTGCCGTCCCGACCATGATTGTGGGATTTTTTTCACCGCCAATCATCAAAGTGACATTCACGTTTTTCGATATTTTACCATTGGGTCGCATCACTTTTCCTGTGATAGACAGCCCTTGTTCAATCGGATATTTAGGATGTGGTATCTTTTCTGTTAAAATATCATGCCACATAAAACGCCGCCATCCTTGCGTCATCATCAATAAATCAAGGTCGCGTACAGCGGCTCTATTCGTCTTGTCGAAATAGTAAGCGGGTTCTTCAACTACCCCCCTCAGTATAGCGTCTTTGCCATTCAAATCGGAACTCAAAAGGAGATAAGAGATGAGGTTTTCGTTGTATTTTTCACTCAAAACCTGCGTGCCATCGGTTGCAGCCAGAGAAAAATTGCCGACGACGGGTTTGCCGACCGAATCCGTTGCTTCAACCGTTAGTGTTACTTTCTCGCGTGGACTATATTCAGCTTTGTCAGGCGTGACTTTTAGATTGATTTGCTTGTTTTGTTGTACAAAAACAAGGCGTTCACATTGCGGGTGCCCATCGGTGTCAAAAAGGGTAATTTGCAGAATGCCATCGTCAGGAATCGTTGCACGTGGAATGTTGACAGCGATTGATTTTTTTGTATCGAGTGTTTTAACTGAAAAACAAGGTAGCCCGCGTTGGTGCGCGATGATAAACAATTCTCCTGCTTTATCTGCGGATGTGGGTTGTGAATTGGTGATAAACACCTTGATATTAGTCTTACTCGTCGTGTTGTCAACGGCGAGCGATAAGCCTTGCCGTTGGGCATTGGGCAAGGGAAATACCCCCTCAGTACCATCGCTTTTTTTGATTTTTGCGACATATTTTTTGCCCTCTTTGGGTTTCAAATAAAATGTACCCATCCCTAAATGGGTGGACTTGAATGCCAAAACAGTGTCCACTTGATTTTCAAATACAACGCCTTCAATATCAATGCCTTTGCCTGCTGCATTGACCGCTTTGAAAGCGATACGACTTTCTGCGTCGTTGATCATATCGCCACCTTCGGCAAAGAAAGTGCAGTCGGCAACATGAGCGAGTTGTTTATAATCACCCCGTGTCGTTGTTTTGTTTTGCCATATTTTTATGGGTTTTTGAAAATACCAATCTTCCGAAAAGTTTTTCATATAGTTGGTATAAGCCCGAACGGTATAAATGTTTTCTTTCAAACTATCTGGTAGTTTGAAAGAGCCGTCTGTCATAGCATTGACGCAAGGTAAAACATTGTGTATCAGTACCTTTCCTACTGAGGGGTCTATC
>JAYTUR010000185.1:0-2433 GCA_043744475.1 Saprospiraceae bacterium
AACATAATCGTTGTTTTTAGCTTCTTGAGCCAAAGCCAAAGATTTTTTAGCACTTTCAATCGCTCCTTTTTTGTCGCCAATTTTGGCTTGAACCAATGACTTGTGGCGCAACATCCAGAATTGAGGTTGACCTTTTTCAAAAGCCTTGTCCACAAATTCTAAGGCTTTCTTAGGGTCTTTACCCGATTCAAAATAGTAAGTTGACATCGCATAGTAATCAGCTTGTGTCGGTCCATCCAATTTTTGCTTGATTTGAGCCATTACTTTTGAGTCCACATCATTTGTGAAAGGAATACGCACGATGGTGTTTTCCCAAAGAATATCCAAAGATGCGCTTGTATTTGTCACGTCACCAATCATGATTGTGAATGACTCAACTGTAACCGGCAAGTCTTGTGAAGGGACTTTCACTTTCAGAACATCGTCTTCGGGCTTGTAATTAAAGACTGAAACAGCAGGGTTTTTATTAAAAATAATTTCCCATTCGCTTTGTCCTGGTTTCGCCATCATCACGTACGTACCTTTCGCTAAACCTTTACCTGCAATTGTAATCGAGTCAGTCGTCGTAAATTTGGTCGCTGAATTAGCACCCAAACGATACAACTCACCAAAAGGCACTAAGCCACCGAAAACCTTACGACCTTTCTTTGAAGGACGGCTATATTCGACTTTAATTTCAGTCATGCCCACATTTTGGGTAAAACTTGCTCCCGGGCTTGGTTGTGGCGTTGTAATTTGTGCATTCGTCATAAAACTCAGTGCCACAAGTGCAGCTATACTGAGGGGCCTGAAAAACTTTTTCATTATTCTATTTAATTTAATTAGTTAAAAAATACGCGTCATTTGCGTGTTGTCACTTAACAACGCGGCGAAATTAGGCACTTAATAGCGGAATTTTACAGTTTTAGATAAAAAACCCGCTTATTCGATAAAAGTTAATATACAAAACACGACCTATAAGCGTTAAAAGAAAGCTATTTTTGCGATTCAGTGTTCGTTATTCAGAATTCGTTACGCGTTAATCGTGTAGTCGTTGTTCAGATAGCGAACACACGATTAACGCGTAACGAATAACGAATACACGATGGTATTAAAAGCAGAAAATCTTATAAAGAACTATGGCGCACGACAAGTTGTCAAAGGCGTTTCGTTTTATGTCAATCAAGGCGAAATCGTCGGTTTGCTCGGGCCTAATGGTGCAGGTAAAACGACTTCTTTTTATATGACCGTTGGTTTTATCAAGCCAAATGGTGGTGCTGTATATCTAGATGACGAAAATATAACAGACCTCGCCATGTATCGGCGGGCGCAAAAAGGCATCGGTTATTTGCCACAAGAACCTTCCGTTTTTCGCAAATTATCGGTGGAACAAAACATACTCGCTGTGCTCGAAATGACCCCCCTCAGTAAAAACGAGCAAATGGCTCAATTAGAAGTCCTACTCGATGAGTTCAACCTTCACAAAGTCCGCAAAAGTTTTGGTGATACATTAAGTGGTGGCGAACGGCGGCGGACAGAAATTGCACGCGCATTGGCGACAAATCCGTCTTTTATCTTGTTAGATGAGCCATTTGCAGGTATTGACCCCATTGCGGTTGAGGATATTCAGTACATTGTGGCTAAATTAAAAACCAAAAATATTGGCATTTTGATTACTGACCACAACGTGCAAGAGACGCTTTCGATTACGGATAGAGCCTATTTGATGTTTGAAGGCAGTATTTTGAAGGCAGGTACAGCAGAGGAATTGGCTGCCGACGAAATGGTGCGCAAAGTCTATCTCGGCAAACACTTTGAATTACGAAGGAAAAATATGGAGGTCTAATTATCATAATAATTGTAAAAAAAAATAACTTAAAACATTTCCATTTATCACATAACTATTTGATTGTCAAATATTTATAAAGCTATTTGTACTTCTGGCTATGTGCTAAAAAATAACTTGTTGTTTAATTGCTAAATAAACAAAAAAACATGCCTGACGAGAAAAAATCAAAAAAATCTGCCAAAAAAAAGACTCAAATTGACAAATTCGACATGGGCATCAATGAATTTGGTGAATTGACGACGACCATCAATCTGGACAAAATCAACGACTTCCTCAATGAAAATGTCGCTGATAAGAAGTTGACGGAAAAAGAAGAAAAAGAAAAAGCCGAAAAGGCTGAAAAAGCAAAAAAGAAGAAAAAATAATGACGCGCTCATGGTTTACTCCCTTTTCTGAACGCTTAGGTATGCGGCGGCAACAACATCTGCCGAAGCGAACGATTTTCGTTTTGATGGCTATACTTTTTATCGCTTTTTTAGGCAATTTCCTAGCAAATGACCCACAAAAAAGCTTGGTTCCACCCTTGATTCCCTATTCTGCTAAAAAATTAGACGCAGCGAACAGCCCTTTTTTCTCACCTCTTGCTACTCAAAACACCCCCTCAG
>JAYTUR010000186.1:0-9432 GCA_043744475.1 Saprospiraceae bacterium
CATTCTTGATTGATTTAACAATGATGTCAAAGAACTAAAAAATACACGTAACTTTAAGACGTTTGAACTACCTAAGTTTAGTTCGCACAACAAGTTTCCCGAACGTTTATTAAAAAGACGGAGTGAGACAATCACTCCGTCTTTTTTGTATCTATACACATTGAAATACGTTTAGTGATGTTTCTGTGAAAACTTCTGCTCATTTTTGGGCTATAAAAATAATGGTGTATGATGACTTTACGACTACCTACTTTTCTTTTTTCTTTCATTTTTTTAGTACAAAACATTGATTGTCAAAATGTTACAGCTACAAGCGATGCAGGTGCATTAAGTGGCAGTTTACAAGCAAATGGCAATTTTTATATTCGTGATTCAGCGATTGGGGCTGCTAATATCCCTCAGTACGACCATCAATTGGTTGGTGCAGATTCGTGGTTGTCACTTAATTATAGCCGCGCGGGTTATGATATAGGCGTTCGATTCGATGTGTTTAACAATTCGCAACTCTTGAATCCGCGTGAATCCTATTCTGCCAATGGCATTGGGCGTTTTTATGTAAAAAAACGGGTGCATGATTTGACAATTTATGGCGGTTATATCTACGACCAAATTGGTTCAGGCATCATTTATCGCAGTTACGAAGACCGTCCATTAGGAGTTGACAATGCACTTGTGGGCATCAATTTGGATTATCAATTGGGTGATTATGCTCATATAAAAGCCTTTTCGGGACGGCAAAAACAGCAGTTTGATTTCTATAAATCAACGATAAATGGGCTGAATACTGAGGGGTTCTTTTCAGTGAAAAATGTCTCGTTTGCACCCGGTTTTGGCATCGTTCATCGGACTTTGGACGATGAAACGGTCAATCAAGTTGTGTCTGCATTGGCGACCTATACTAAGGCGGATAGTATTGGTGCAAAATACAATACGTTTGCAGCGACATTTTATAACACACTATCGGTAGGGAAATGGACTTGGTATATCGAAGCCGCTTACAAAACAGCAGAAGCGGTCTTTGACCCCAATGCGCCAAAGGTCAACAGAAATGGTACATTGACAGAAGGCAAATTTGTAAATCGTTCAGGTTCAGTTATTTACAGCAATATCAGCTATGCTACTGAGGGGGTCGGTATTACGCTTGAAGGAAAACGAACAGATGGTTTTACATTTCGCACAACGCCTTTTGCCGTTCTGAATCGAGGTATTATCAACTTTTTACCGCCTATGAGTCGGCAAAATAGTTATCGGTTGACCACCCGTTATGTCCCTGCTACTCAGGAATTGGGTGAGCAAGCCCTACAATTAGATATTAAATTAGCTCCGACTGACCACCTGAATTTTGATGTGAATGTCTCCAATATTACGACCCTAAAAAACACCTTACTATATCGTGAAATTTACGCCAGTTGTCTCATCAAAAAGGGAAATACAGATATTACGTTGGGGCTTCAATTACAAAGCTATAATCAACAAATATATGAAGTAAAGCCACAAGTCGCTATGGTTCAAACAGTTACGCCTTTTTTAGAAATAAGAAAAAAATTGAATGAGAAAAAATCCTTGAAAATGGAACTGCAATACATGAACACAAAACAAGACTACGGCTCATGGCTCTATGGTGGTGCAGAATTGAGTATCGCGCCCAAATGGTCATTTTCAGCAAGTGATATGTGGAATATTATACCTAAAAAAACGGCAAACGCCTTGCACTACCCCAACCTATCGGTGGCATTTACACATGAATCAAATCGTATCACTGTTAGTTATGTAAAACAAGTGGAAGGTGTCGTTTGCACAGGCGGTATTTGCCGGTTAGAACCTGCGTTTAGTGGTGTGAAAGTTGGGGTGACATCGGCTTTTTAAAATAGTCAATGATGTTACACACTAAACTGATTTCGCACTGTTTTTTGCTTCGCAAAAAAAGCGTGCGTTGAGAAAAATGAACTTCGCTCTAAAAAAACTTCTTTTGTACGCTTTTCGAGTGTAGCGAGAAACAGTAAGTATTTTGTCGCTTGCGTAACATCCGTCATTACCCATATAACTCATAATAGACTTGCGATTTGTCAAAACCCAAATCAACAATCAGTTTTGCAACGGCATCATCAATCATATTTGACCAACCGCAGATGTAAAAATCCACATCTGGACGGGCGTTTTGATACCCCTCAGTATAAATGCCGTGTACATAACCTTTGTGACCTAACCAATCAGAATCGCGCGACAATGCCACATCATATTTGAAGCCTGATAAGTTTTTTTCAAAAAACTCAAACTCATCACGGAACAAAATGTCGCGCTCATAACGTGCGCCAAAAATCAAATGAATGTTGCGATGCGGTATATTTTGGTTGTAAATATCCCAAATCATGCTGCGAAAAGGCGCAACACCCGTACCCGTACATATAAAAACGACATCTTTTTCGGCTATCGGCTGCCGCAAAGTAAAAGTACCGTCAGGACCTTTGAAGCGAATTGGCGTTCCTA
Organism: Saprospiraceae bacterium; assembly: GCA_043744475.1. GTDB lineage: Bacteria > Bacteroidota > Bacteroidia > Chitinophagales > Saprospiraceae > JAAFJT01. The sequence goes on from JAYTUR010000186.1 coordinate 2,488, forward strand.
TTGTTGCTTCATCAAATAAAAACGTAGAGCCACCTGTTGATTTTTCTAATTTAACAATCGAAAATTCTAATTCACGGTCTTTTAGGCTTGTCTCGTCTTGCCCAATAATAGGCGCATTCGCAATCGAATAACTGCGCCACCGTTTGAGTCTTTTTTCCGAAATCGGTAAATCCATCGTGACAAATTGCCCAGCCTTGAAGTTAAGAGGCTCGTCGCCATGCACTTTTATTTTAAATAAACGCGTCGTTGAGCTTTGTTCTTCAATGCTTATTATCTCGCTATCGTACCATTTCCACATAATTATAATGCAATTAAAAATTGATTTTAATAAAATTTAAAACCCTTAAAAAGGACTATAATTAAGACAATTAAATATAAAATCAATCAAAAACCTTATTAATAGCCTAAACTTTGTTTCTAATTAAATAAAGAATTAGGTTATTTAGTTTTATTAAAATAAAAAAATTTTAGTCAAAATGGGACACTAAGTCACCACATTTATCATGCGTCCTGGCACAACGACAATTTTTTTAATGCCCCCGCCATTCACCCATTTCTGGACAACTTCCAAGTCAGGTACAGCTGCTTCGATGATGTCCTTACTCGTTCCAGTCGGAAAAGTAATCTCACCGCGTTTTTTGCCGTTGATAGAAATAGGATACAAAACATCATCTGAAACCAAATAAGCCTCATTCGCTACCGGGTAGGAAGCGTTCAATACTGAGGGGGTGTTGCCCAATTGTTCCCATGCTTCCTCTGCAATAAACGGTGCAAACGGTGCTAATAAAATCGTTAACTCGTTCAAAATCAATCGCTTAGAACACTTTGAAGTTTTTAATTCATTGACACAAACCATGAAAGCGGACACACAGGTATTGAAACCAAATTTTTCAATATCGTCATTCACTTTCTTTATGGCTGTATGCAAAATCTTCAATTCGTCCTTTGTAGGCGCATCATCAGTGACCAAAAATTTGCCACTCATATTGTCATAAAATAAACTCCAGAACTTGCGCAAAAAGCCCGCAACGCCTGTGATACCACCGGTTGACCAAGGTTTTGCATCGGTAATCGGTCCTAAAAACATCTCATACATGCGGAAACAATCCGCACCGTATTGCGCCACCATGTCATCAGGGTTGACAACATTATACTTGGATTTTGACATTTTTTCAACCTCTGGTGACAAAATAACAAATTGCTTTCCCGACTCATCAGTCAACCAATTGATATCCCCCTCAGTATTTATGCCTTCAAAACGGTTGTCAATCATCAACATTTTTTCATAATTCTCTTTTGACAAACGGTCTTTTTCGTCTGCAAATTGAATTTGAACGTGCAGTTTGCGACCCGATTTCAAAGTAATAAACAAAGAACGTCCTTGAATCATCCCCTGATTCAATAACTTTTTTGCGTATTCTTTTTCAGGTACCAGACCTAAATCGTACATAAACAAGTTCCAAAAACGAGAATACAACAAATGTCCTACGGCGTGTTCAGTACCACCGACATACAAATCCACTTGCCGCCAATAGTCCAAAGCCTCTTTTGATGCAAACGTTTTATGATTGTGAGCATCCATGTAACGATAAAAATACCAACTCGACCCCGCCCAACCTGGCATGGTGGATAATTCATATTCGTACTCGTCTTTGTATTTCCAATTTTTAGCCCTACCCAACGGTGGTTCACCTGTTTCAGTTGGCAAATATTCATCAATCACAGGCAATTCCAAAGGCAATTCTGACTCTTCAATCAAGTATGGAACGCCCTCCTTCCAATAAACCGGAACGGGTTCGCCCCAATAGCGTTGACGGCTGAACACGGCATTGCGCAAGCGATATTGCACTTTTCCTTTACCCAAACCCTGTTCTTCAAGGGAAGCAATGAGGGTATTTGTCGCCTCGGCATACGTCATACCGTTGATAATGCCCGAATTGATATAATGCCCTTCTTTTGTATTATCTGCTTCAATTTCTATGTCTTTTTGAGCATCAAGTATAGGAATTATGGGTAAATCGAAGTGTTTTGCAAAATTCCAATCGCGTTGATCACCCGACGGAACAGCCATGACTGCGCCCGTTCCATAACCCGCCAACACATAATCAGCAATATAAATCGGCACGCGTTCATCGTTGAAAGGATTGATACAATACGCCCCTGTGAACGCACCTGTCACCTTTTTGGCTTCTGCCATACGGTCAACTTCTGAACGAGAAGCCGCCCACGTTTGATAGGCTTCCACTTCGGCACGTTGCTCTGGCGTTGTGATGCTATTGACCAATTCATGCTCAGGTGCAAGCACCATAAAAGTCACACCATATATCGTATCCACACGGGTTGTAAAGACCTCAATTTTCACTTCAGAATCAAGTACCAAAGGAAATTTGACTGATGCGCCTTGCGAGCGACCAATCCAATTGCGTTGTTGTTCTTTCAAAGATTCAGACCATTCGACCTCGTTCAAACCATCAATCAAACGGTCGGCATAAGCGGTTATACGCATTGCCCATTGTTTCATTAATTTGCGTTCAACTGGATAACCGCCGCGTTCAGAAACACCTTCTTTTACTTCGTCGTTCGACAAAACAGTACCTAATTGTGGACACCAATTGACAAAACTTTCTTCTGGAAATGTCAAACGGTAGTGCATCAAAAACAATTGTTGCTCTTTTTCACTCATAACATTCCAATCCGCCGCAGATACTGAGGGGGTGTCTTCATCGCAAACAGCGTTGATTTTAGTATTGCCTTCAGAAGACAGACGAATAACCAAATCACTTATTTTCGCCGCTTTATCGGCATTTTTATCGTAATAATGATTGAACAACTGCATAAAAATCCACTGCGTCCACTTGTAATAAGCAGGGTCAGAAGTCCGCACCTCACGACTCCAATCAAATGAAAAACCGATTTTATCTAATTGACCTCTGAACGTTTCAATATTTTTCACCGTCGTCACTGCCGGATGCGTACCGGTCTGTATCGCATATTGTTCTGCGGGCAAACCAAACGAATCATAGCCCATCGGATTCAAGACATTGAACCCTTTGAGGCGTTTATAACGCGCAAAAATATCCGTTCCGATGTAGCCTAACGGATGCCCAACGTGCAAACCCGCGCCCGATGGATACGGGAACATATTGAGAATATAAAACTTAGGCTTCGAGCCACCATTTTCCACTTTATAAGTTTGGGTTTCTGCCCAATACTTTTTCCACTTTTCTTCGACGATACTTGGATTATACTCCATAATTGAGTGATTTTCTTTTAAAAATTCCGCAAAAATATGTTTTTTACGCTAAAAAAAGAGGAATTGTTTGGGTTTTATAAAAAAGAAACCCCCTCAATATTTCCAAGTCGAAAATACTGAGGGGGGGCAATTCAACACCCTAATAAGTTGCAAATGACATTATTGCATGGTCATTGCTTATTTTTCATAAAACTCAATCGGCAAACCATCAGGGTCAGCGATAAAAGTGAATTTTTTACCCGTGAATTCATCTATCCGAATCGGCTCAACAGCGATGCTTTTGCTTTGCAATTCTGCGACTATCTCTTCCACAGAATCCACTTCAAAAGCAATATGCCGCAAACCACAAGCCTCTGGTCTCGACGGACGTTGGGGCGGATGTGGAAAGGAAAACAACTCAATTTGGTAATGCCCCGCCAACATCAAATCCAACTTAAATGATTGTCTTTCAGCCCGATACACTTCTTGTTTTATCTCAAAACCTAAAACTTCGGTATAAAATGCTTTGGATGTTTGGTAGTCGGAACAAATGATGGCGATGTGGTGTAATGCGTTGATTTTCATTGAGATAACGGTTTGGAAAATTTGAAAATGTATTCATTTTACGCTTAAATATGGGATTTTGCTTGGGATTTTTCTCTTTTATATTTACAAATCGAAAAATTCTAAGGCGTAACAACGTTTAATGTTCAAACAACCGAAAACCTAAATCGTCAAAGGTTTTTTCTCCGTGTTTTATTATCATTAGTTGTTCATTTTTTCTTACTATCAATCCATTTCATCATACGAACAATTGCTTCAATATTGGTAAGATAATTTGTATTGGGTCCCATTGGGTCCATTAGAACATCAAATATAGAAGAATACTTAGTGTTTTGCAGTTCAGAAATTATGTTTTCGATTGGTCTAATTGGCAATGGAATTATAGTTGCAAAAGGTCTTTCACAGCTTTTTGTAATTAAAGGAAAAATAGGATAAATAGCCTCAAGCTTATGCTCAATTATAAAGGGGACACCATATAACTCTTTTGGATATGGAATTTGAAGCCAAAATTCAGTGGGATAAATTGGATTATCAGGGTCTTTTAATTGTTGCCTGATAACGTTGTAAGTCTGGTCAAGAATAAACGCATAACCAAACTTTGAAAAAGTTAGAAGGAATCCTGTTTTGAGTAATGCAAGTTGTAGTTTAAATGGGTCAACTTGATTTTTTAGAAAAGATAATTTTATGATTTTGTCAGGCAATAAAGATTTGATAAAGGTTTCAAGCCAAGATGGGTTATTTATTTTATTCTTATGCTCGACTCTCATTTTTCCATCTTTTTCGATTTTAACTTTTCCTTGAACTATGACTCCGTTGCGTTCAAATTTTGCATTAAACTCAGTATTAGGTAAAAATTGAGAACGGTCAAGCTCTCTCATTCTTTCTGTTAAGTGATAATCAATGGTTTGACCACAACTATTATTGCATCTTTTACAGGTTAAAATATTTGCTTTCCCTCCAAGCGATTTTGGTGGAGCATCTTCTAATGTTAAAGGATTTTTACACTTTTGATTCAAATCATCATATGAAAAATGTTCAGTACAGATTGGACAAATATAAGTACGATTATATTTAAGAACTGTATCTTTCAAAATATCCTTTTCAATTAGAAGTTCTAAGTTATCAGCAAATTTGTCAAAAATTGCTCTTCTTTTTCTATCACCGTCAGTCAAAGTTTCTTTTTGTTATTTTTTAAAGAATGATATTTGATTAATGCAAAAGCCCTCACCTGTTTAGATGAGAGCTTTTTAAATGCACAAGGGAGAGGAATCGAACCTCAAGGCAACAGGCAGTGCATTTGAGTTTAATCTTGAACTTCATACAGTCACTATCAGCCCTCGTGTAGCCGCCCCTGTTTTCGCCAATATTTTTTTCCAAACGTTGTTTATTCCTATTTTCATATCATTTTCTTTTAAATTATTACTAATTGTATTTACAAAATTATACATGCCAAATATTCCAGTTACGAGGCTGAAAAAGTTTGGAGGAATGCCAAATTTTAAACTCAAAATATATATAAATGCAACTAAACCTCAATTTTGATAAGAATATGACTCAAATATATTTTAGTCATACGTGTCTTTATGCCAATCATAACTATAAATATGTCATAATTATAAATTTATCCAAAAGTACACATATACTTTTATTTGAACAAATATTTACCCAAGAATACACATATTTTACACTTAATTTATTTCATCCCCCCCTTCTGTATTTCCAACCCAAAAATACTGTGTAGGTCTGTTTTGCACCCAAAGCAATACCACCACCATTATAAAATCACAACCCCCTTCCCCTTAATTTCTGCATCAATAAAACCATTATCACCGCTTTCAAAATCAGCAGTGTTATAGGTATGCGTTTCAATATCGACGTAAAATTTTTGAATTTTAATGTCTTGAATAAGTCGGTTATCCGTAAAACGAACACTTTTAAATTCATCGGCAAACAAAGCTAAGTCAATATCTGACCATTCATGTTGTTCATTTTTGGCAAAAGAACCGAACAAAATGGCATGACGGACGTGCAAACCCTTTGCTTGTACCTCCGAAATGAAACGTTTGGCAAGTGCTATGGCAGATTGCTGATTAAGCTGTTTTTGAGTTCCTCGACTCGTTTCAGCAATATTTGAGTGAATTGTTGTGTACATAATTGATTGATTCTAAAGTGATAATCTGGATAACGACCTTCCATTTGAAATATTCCCATATCGTCTAAAACCTTGATTTCTTCAATTGATAAATTCAACGTTGTCCTTTCGTTCAAGGATTTCAGACGGTGAATACGTGGTGGATATTCGCCTTCATTATCCTTAACCCAATGCGCTTTCAACAATTTTTCAAGCACCAAGTGTGAAAAAAACAGGCATTGTAAATAATGCCTTTTCTCAAAAAGAGTTTCTACGGCTGTCCAATCTGAATCAGCAGTTTTTCGCCAATAATCAATATGGTCTTGTTTGTCCATTTTCTCAATGTATTTCGTTTGGATAAATCGGTGTGGTTGTTTCTACAAAAATAAACATTTTTTCAGAAAACAAATGATTTTACCTTCAATCTATTTTGTTTTAAAAATCATACCCCTCAGTATTTCAAACAAAACAACGCTCTTTTTCCAATTTTTATCTACTTTCGCCCAATATGATTAAGCAGGAAATAGAACAGGAATTTGGCAAAAATGAGGTGTTGTCACGCATCGAACAATTGGGTTTTGTCGTTTCGCCAAAGGCAGAATGGGGCGAATCGGTATATGCGTTGAATGATGAAATCCTGATTGACCTCGAATATGCCCCCCTCAGTACCCGCCGCCGCGAATACGTGTTTCGGCTCGACAAAAAGCGTTTGGATTTTTTTTATCAAAACCACCGCAATTATTTTCTGCTCTTGATTTGTGAAAGCGATAAACGCGTTTTTCTATTGCCGTTGTCGCTCATTATGGAGATTTTTGATGATATATATGCGTCAGGTAATGATTTTAAAAACTTTAAACCCACTGTCAAATTGCGAAACGGTGTGTGGTTTTTGCGCTTTTTTGGGCAATATGATATCACAGACTACCTCAATCGCTACGATTTCCTCATTGCAGAATCCAAAACCTATCGGCAAGTGCCCACACGTTATAATACAGTCATTGAAGTTCAAACCTTAGAA